>JAACEC010000057.1 GCA_011682715.1 Pseudomonadota bacterium | reverse complement strand
CACTTATCTGAAATTTGAATGGACCTCTATAACCCGAGGCAGTTATGATCGTATCCGTTGAAGCGGATAACTTATAGAGCAATTTGCCGTTAACTTCCACTATCACATTTGCTTTTCCGCCTCGTTTCATACCGAAGGAGGCGATGGTAAAAAGGAGTAACATCACTATTACGATTCCGTCGCCTATGGTGATTCTTAAAAAATTCCGTATATTTCTTTTCCGCACTTGGGGCATTTCCCGTTTTTTAGGTTATGCGATTTTATGGAATAGAAATTCCTCTCTATGAGCAATTCACCACATTTAGGACAGTATGTGTTTTCATGTCCTCCAATAACATTCCCCGTATAAACAAAGTGTAATTCCTCAATTGCCCTTTCGTATGCGTATTCGAGAATTTCCGGAGAAGTGGGAGGATTATCGAATTTGAAGTTTGGAAAATACTTTGAAAAATGTAGAGGAATATCAGGTGAA
Source organism: Pseudomonadota bacterium (assembly GCA_011682715.1). Lineage (GTDB taxonomy): Bacteria > Hydrothermota > 32-111 > QNBC01 > QNBC01 > QNBC01. Next base: position 14,951 of record JAACEC010000057.1, on the reverse strand, counting down.
ATCGAAGCCACCCAATGAATTAGATTATCGATTTCATTCTTTGTGTCGTTAAGTCCCGTTACGATTAGATTTGTCACCTCTACATGCACTCCGTGGGAGTAAGAATATTTAATCGTGTGCAATACCGTGTCGAGATCACCGAAAAGAATCTTTCTGTATGTATCTCTGTTGAACGACTTCAGGTCGATGTTCATGGCATCTATATGTTTTGTTAATGCTGCCAGTGGCGTTTCATTGATTAAACCGTTTGTTACGAGAACGATTTTTACCCCCTTCTCTTCAGCATACCTTGCCGTATCAAATATTGTTTCGTACCATATTGTTGGCTCATTGTATGTAAATGCAATTGAAGGGATTCCCCTTTTGACTGCAGTATCAACGAGTTCTTCGGGTGTCATCTCCTTTGTGGGGATTTTAAATTGAGAAATATCGTAATTCTGGCAGAAGGGACATCGCATATTGCATCCGTATGTTGCCACGGATAAAATTTCACTTCCCGGAAGAAAATGAAATAATGGCTTTTTCTCAATGGGATCTATCGCTACCGTTACGGCTCTTGCATAATTCTCGGCATATAAAATCCCATCGTGGTTGACTCTCCCGAGGCAGAGACCGTATTCTCCGTCATCCAATTCACACTCGTGGGGGCAAAGTAGACACTTTACCCTTTTATTTGCCAATGATTTTTGGAATAAAGCCTTTTTCATATATTATATTTCCCTTTAGAGTATCGGACTCCATAATTGTGAGAGAATCGTCTTTTGCGGAAATTAAAACAACAGGTATATTGTTTCTCTCTATAAAATCAAATGCTTTTTCCCTCATAACTGCTATGGCTGTAGCTATTGCATCCGCCCGTGTTGCATTTGAGGCAAAAACACTCACGCTTGAGAAACGATGCTCGGGATATCCTGTTTTCGGATTGATTAAATGGGAATATCTAATACCGTCAATTATCACATAACGTTCATAATCACCGCTTGTTACAACTGCTCCGTTAGCTATTTTAAAATACCCGATTACCGAGCTTTTGCGGGGGTTCTGTATGCCAATTGTCCATTTTTTCTCTCCTTTTGAATATACGCGAATATCTCCGCCTGCATTTATTAAAAATGCGTCGAGGCTATGCTTTCGGAGGTTTCTATAGGCAAGATCTATGGCATATCCCTTTGCTATACCCCCCAGATCAATAGAAGCGGAGTCCGGAAGAAAAACAGAGTCACCCCTTGTTTTTATTCTCTTATAGTTGACGAATTTCAAAAGCTTTTTTACTATATTACTGTCGGGAACGGATTTCAGTGGTTCGTTGAAGTGTTTCCACTGAGCCAAAATCGGACCGACCGTTATATCGAAATAGCCATCGGTTTCCTCAGCTATTGCAAGAGAGCTATCTATGACTTCTTTGGTGTAGAATGATACTTCGCCCTCTTTATTTAGATTAAGGTTAAATATATCTCCGTTTTTGCTTGCATATCCACAGAGAGAATCAATTAACTTAAAATCGTTTAAAGCTTCATCTGCTATTTTCGATACATTTACGGGGCCGTGATAGTAAATCTGGACATCAATAATCGTATCCATATAAAAAGCGGTTTTTTTATATATTCGTTTGTGGATAAAAATCGAATAATACGCAAAAATCACGATCAGGAAAATGCTAATTAATGTATAATATTTCTTCATAATGTAATTTATATGTGAATATGGGGAAAACGTCAAGTAGGATTATTTGCTTACTCCCCATTTTTCAAACAGCTCCGTATGGTAAAACATCTGTAAATAGGCATATTTGCTTATCTCTATTGTCAGATCTATTCTTTTCTATTCTGAGTCTGCTTAAATTTACTCCATCTTATATATCGTCGTTTGGGTATCTTATTCGACATATGTCAATGTCAAGTTAAAATTGCAGAAAAATGGCAATTGAAAAATACATAATTACAGCAAAAAAACAATTCAATGTATTCTTCAACTGAAAAGTGTACCACCTTATTAATTATTTTGAGCACTTATCCATTCCTTAGTTTCTTTCAATCGATATGAATTGCCGTTCATATTTACCAGATATGCTTTGTATGTTAATCTATCTACTATTGCCGCCGTCAAAACAGGATCACCAAATATCTCATTCCATCTTTCAAAGGAAAGGTCTATTGTTATTATTGTAGATTTCCTTTCTGCTCTAAATGAAAGATGTGTGAACAATAATTCAGAACCTTCTTTATCGATGGAGATAGATGAAGACTGGCAGACAGGAAAAAGATACATAAGGATGGACAATTTTGAAGAAGAAAACGATTCCAATTTAAAAGAAGATGTTATGAAAGAAATTAGCAGAGTAAAAGAGGGATCAAAATTACATAATGTATTGGTGACTCAATGAATTTTACAGAAAAAAAGGGGCTTGATCTTAACTTCTTAAATCCCAGGGAGTAAGCAACCATATTTTTTATATTGACTTATGATTTTTTATGTATCATAATATAATTAAGGTTATTATGATTGAGCAATTAAACTTTCCCGCTTTCGAACGAGACAAAAGGGAGATAAGATTTAATGTTTCTCTATTGGAAATTTTTAAGGATTATCCCCAGTTAAAATCGTATATAGAAAACAATATCGATGAGATTCTCTTAAAAGACAAGGTAAAGGCGACCATGTATGGTAAAGTCTTTGATATATTCAAATTGTCATACAAAAGCGACATTATATATACCGTTAATAGCGTTCAACCCCGTAGAAAGATGGACTTCACTCATTCTTTTAATACTGTTTACGACTTTGCCATGGATTTTATCTACAATATATTTGAACCGGAACATCTCTCTCTGTTTGAAAAAGAGGGGGAAAAACTCTCTTTAACTTTAACGGGTTTTAGGGGAAAAAATATATTCAAAAAAAGAAATACAATCCTTGTGGAGGATAAAATACCCGGCATAAAGGAATCGTGTCAAAAGAAGATACAATCCGAGATTAAGGGAAAAGAGCTTAAACAGATAGTAAAAGATACGTTTAAGGGATACAATTTTATATCTGTTCCCATATATAAAATGAACTATTTTTACGGTATAGTGATTTTAGCCGGTAAAATCGATTTTTCACAGGTAAAGGAAAAAATTTACAAGACTACGGCATTCCTGGGCAATCTGTTTTTTGAGCATGAGATGTCCGACATGCTCAAAATTCTAAGAACACAACAGAATGAATTTTTCGTAGAAACTTATCTTTTTGACAATGACGGGCGCGTTTTGTTTCCCATGGAGAGCAGGTACAAACAGTTTGATGAAATCAACATTAAACTGCCAAAATTCAAAAAATTGACCGATATAGTGGACAGGACAAATCCTTATATCGTTCCCGTAAGCAGGAATAATTTTTATATCATATCCAAAAGAACAATAAAAAACGATTCTTTTTATTTTATCGGGAGACAAAACACAGAATCTTCTCTTTTCAACTACAACGTGGAAACGAATTATCAATCAATACTGTCAAATTTCTTCTCCGACGCTCCTTTCGGTTTATTTGTTCAGGTAAGTGACCATATTATTTACTACAATAAACAATTTCTAAGTATGTTTCCTGCGTTTTTAGCAAATAAAGACATGGAATTCTTTTCGTTAATCTCCGAATTTGACAAAAAGCAAAATTTCAAAGAACAGCTATTTAATAATGGTTTTTTGAATTCTCGTATAGATATTGTCCGCAATAACACAGTGTACGTTTACAATTTATTTTTAAACACGTTTAAAAATAAATTCGGAATGCACATTATCGGCATTGTTGTCGATATCACAAATGTTGCCATTTATGAGAAAGAAATCATTGAACTAAAAAAACGAGAAGCCTTACAAAACTTATCGAGTATAATCGGAAACCAGATAAACAACCTTTTACAGCCGATCGTCGGTTATGCAAGTTATCTGAAGATGATCACAGGGGACAACGATGAAATTAAAGAAATTGTCTCTAAAATAGAGCAGTCCACCATAATGGCAACGGACCTGATTCGTCGAGTTCCCTTAAAAATTAAGCGTCCGGGAGAGGTTATCGACCTTTTCGAAGAATCAAAAAATATCGTGGAGATTATCGAATTAATTAAACCGGAAAACATTAAAATATATTACAAAGGGGAAGAGAAAAACTACTGTTCCTTAATCTCAAATATGGACTTTAATCAGATAATGTTAAACCTGATTTACAATGCCATGGAATCCATTCGTGAGGAGGGAAAGATTGAGGTCAGTTTTGATACGATACACATAACCGATAAAGAAAAGATCCGCATCTATGGACTGAAGAATCAGGATTTTGCCCATATAACAATAAAAGACAACGGTATTGGAATTGAAATCGCTGCCATGAGAGACATCTTTAAACCGTTTTATACTACAAAACAGGGAGGGCACTCCGGCCTGGGTTTATCCATGGTTCTTGAAATAATCGAAAATAACAACGGTTTTATCGAAATACTAAGTAAAAAATCCCTGGGAACAGATGTTAACATCTATCTCCCCCAATATCCATGCGAAAAAGAAAAATCTTTGCTGGCAATTGAAGAACACAAAACATCTCATATTGAAGATATGCTTATCATTGAGGATAATGAAATCGTTTCTTCGTTTATAGACTCTATTCTGAACAATCTTCACATTAATCACCATATTACAAAAGACGCGGAAGAAGGAATATCGTATATGACAAAAAACGGAACTTCCATATCTCATATTTACCTGGATTTTAACATCGCCGGAATTTCCATAATAGACCTATATAAAAAACTCTTCTCGATAAATAGTAATGCTAGATTTATAATCTCATCGGGTTATTTCGAAACAGAAAAATTACACGCATTATTAGAGCTAAATAAAGATATAATGATACTTAAAAAACCATTCGATTATAATGCCTTTATAAAATCAATCCAATACAAATGATTTAGCTGTTGAAAGATATTCAAAGCTGTGATAATATCAAGACATGAAAACACTTGATAAATATATTCTCCGAAATTATATATCCCCACTTATTTTAGGATTTAGTCTTTTTACTTTCATTTTTTTAATGAGTCGACTCTTTGAGCTCCTGGATCTGTCAATAACACGTGGAGTGTCGACGAGTTATACGACAATGATATTATTATCCAGCCTCCCCTATCTTATATCGTTGACCATCCCTATGGCTCATGTTTTTGCCGGTATAATGACATTCGGACATTTTGCCAAAGGTAATGAGACCGTTGCCTTTAAGTCTCTTGGCATCAATTTCTATCGTCTCCTTAAGCCATTATTTTACTTTACGATGGTTATAATGCTTCTTTTGATCGTTTTTAACAACACGGTACTGCCTAATTCCAACCATAAACTAAAAAACCTTATGCTAAATATCTACAAATTCAAGCCGACTTATCAACTTGAAGAGGGGGTTTTTACAAAAAATTTCGGTCCATACAGCTTCTTTATCGAAAAAATCAACAGAAAAGACGACTCCATGAAAAATATCTATATCTATGAGGAAGAAAACGGATATGTAAAGAGGATAATAATGGCAAAGAGTGGGAAAATAATAAAAGGAGCAAGAAGCGATACACTATGGCTCCTGCTCTACAACGGAACAATCCACGATTTTGACAAATTCCATAGTGTATACCACATAGTAGATTTTCAAAAACAAAATTTTATTCTTCCCGTTAAGGAAAATGTAAATGCTAGCAAATCTTCCTACAGGGGAGACCACGAATTAGATATATGGCAGCTGATTAAGAGAATTAAAACGACAAGAAACCAGATGAAAAAGAGCCTCAAACAGAAACACAACACGTTCATGGTAATACATTATAAGAGGAGTTTGAATCGCCTGTATCTTGAAATATATAAAAAAATATTTATACCTTTGACTTCCATCTTTTTGCTGTTTTTGGGAGCCGGAATCGGTGCAATGATGAAAAATATCAACATCGGGCTCTCGCTGACAATAAGTCTTGGTATTTACGGTATTTTTTATGTCATGATGATAGGGGGAGAATCTCTCTCCTCCATGGGATACATTAATCCGTTAATAGCTTCTCTAACACCGCTTCTTGTTTTTGCCGTTGCAACCGTTGTAATTATTTCCTATGTTATTAACAAATATTCCATAGTTAAGTATTTTACAAGAAGGAAACGTTGAAAACGCTTCAAAGATATTACTTGAACCCCATAATGAAATTATCCCTTGTATTTTCCTTTATAATAGTCTTTTTGTATTCAATAGCCGACTTGTTTAACAATCTCTCGTTCTACATTAACAAACATGCTCAATGGTTCGATATCTTTAAATATTACACACTGCAAACCCCCGCTCTTTTTATCATGTTTTTTCCTCTGGGACTATTGACCTCTATCTATTTCAGCCTTGCTCACAGGGGAAAATGGAACGAAAATACAGCCGTTAAATCTTTGGGAATAAAAACTTCCTCTCTCACAAACATCGTGCTGTATATTAGCGCTCTTCTTACAATCCTTTTAGTAATCCTAAATCTCTACTTTGTTCCCCGATTTAACAGTCTGTCCGATAAAATAAAATCGGAGAAGATCGACCATATCGTCTCCCGACACCGATATGAAAGAGACATATATTTTATAGGCTCAAATCGTATTCTTTACACAGCCCGTTACATCGACACGAAAATGAAGAAACTGTTCACATTGACTATATTGAAAAGCGATTCTACCGGGACGATACTTGAAAGGGACGATTGTGACTACGCACGATGGACCGGGAGTTTTTGGCAACTGTTTAATGTTCGAAAGAGAATATTTTCAAAAAAAGAAGGCGTTTTTAAGTATAACGACCTAAAATCTGTTAGCGACTCATCGCTTAATGTTCCCCCCGATAAATTGATTACAAAAAATATCACAATCAACAATATGACTATTAACGAGCTTTTTGCATATGCCCATTACATGAAATCCATCGGTCAAACCACCAAAAGAATCTATACACAAATATATTATCTTCTATTTTACCCCATCTCAATACTGATTCTCGCTTTTCTTGGTATAGCCCTGGGCACTCGCGTTAAAAGTACATCGAACCTCTTTGAATTTGGATTGAGCCTTTTAATAGGGTTTTTTTATTGGGGCACGCTCCAGAGCTTTAGAGCTCTGGGAGATGCAGGCGGGCTTTCCCCTGTCCTTGCAAACATTTTCCCCCATTTAATATTTTTTGCCGTAATGCTTTTTACAATAACATTCTTGAAAAAATTCAGTGATCAAAGATAAACGATTAATATTTCTTTTCTCTCTTCCGTTTTATAATTCCTTAAAAACGGGTACTTTTTAGAATCGAAACTCTTCCCTTTAAAGTATATATACCTACCCTTTGCAGCCAATTTCTTAGCATGACTAATAATACCGTTTTCGAGACGGACTCCCCTTGAAACAAAGGTTTCCGTTTCAAGTTCCCTTACCTCTTCGAAATTTTTCAGCAAAATAACAACATTATTTAACCCTATCTCTTCCTTTACTTCCAATAAGAATTGGACCTTCTTTTCCCTGCGCTCGATAAGTATGAACTTCATTCCTCTGTTTACAATAGCGAGCGGAATTCCAGGCAGTCCTCCGCCGCTACCAATGTCAGCAACCGCATTTTCCCCTTCCAAAAAGTCGTTTATTTTTAATGAATCCAGTATATGCCTTTCCCAAAAAACTGAAATGTCTTTTTTCGAATATAAATTCTGTGTTTTGCTATATAAAAACGCGAGCCTCTCGAATTCCTTAAGCTGCTTTAATGTTTCACGTGAAACATTAAAATCTGTAGCAAATATATATACCTCCCCCTTTTACTGAAATATCTATTTTTTTGTTCATATTCGCCATCTTTGCTTCTATAAATGCGTCTATTGAAGAATATACGATTTCGCCACTCAACAACCATATCATATTGTTCCTGTAGTTTTTGTATGTAATTTTCTCCTGCTCGTCATTCTCATCCATCGATTTTTTATTAAATTCATATATGTAATAGCCTGTAACTGTTTCCGTTCCGGCAATTAATGCTGCTTTTACAAACTGTCCGTTATAAATCTGCCCGCTTCCCGGAACAATAATGGAAAGCCCTGCTGCAATAGCAGCTTTATCTGTCTTTGCATGAATTAACAAAATTGGGATAAATAAATTAAACAACAAGATTATCAATGTTTTTTTCATCATATACCTTTGCTTTTATGATTTTACCTCTATGTCCGCATTCTATGCATTTTTCCTCCCCCTTTGAATACATTCCTATTATTTCACATGCCTTTGACTCTTTTTCTTCGCCGAATAAGATCCCTGTAGGTCCTTTCATATTTTGCGGGACAATCACATTCTTGCCCCCGTTTTCTTCTATGTAATCAGATTCTTCCTTGTTTCTTGCCAATATTAATATTGCTCCTTTAAGATCAAACATTCTTCCGTATTTAATATACCCGAGAGCTCCCTCTTCTCCGTACTTCATAACAGTTTTCACTCTTCCCATAAAACTCGTTTCCGTTAGGAGACACCCTCCCCCGGATGACGGAATATCCCCTATCCCCAGCTCTTTACATAACTCATACTGTTTTTTCCTTCCCCTTCCCGTTATTTTATACAACCACTCTCTTTTAATTGTTCCTTTCTTTTCCGGTATTGTCTGTTGTAACAGCCCACCGGATAACGGCCTTACGATATATCCTCTTGCCCCTGATAACTTATCAACACTATTCATGGCGTCTTTCCGCTGAGACATAGGTCTTTGCCCAACAACTTCACCTGTGGCAATAAAAAGCGCTCCTTCCTTATCCATCTCTCTCGCCATTCTAATCATAGCCGCATGGCAATCTATACACGGGTTTATAGCTTTGCCATAGCCGTAAACCGGTGATTTAACCGCTTCAAATTGATCTTTTGTGAAATCAATTTCTTTGAGTTCTATATTATACCTATCTATGTAGTATTTTCTGTCTAATCTTTTTATAAAGGGAGATGTAAAAGTTATTGCTATCGGGTTAAATCCCCATTTTTCAACAATTTTATATACAAGTATACTGTCCACCCCACCCGAAAACATTACTATGACCTTTTTCTTCATTTCAATTCTATATTTATACCCGATAGTCCTTTTTTAACCAAAACTATACTTATCTCAACGTTATCTCTCGCTATACCATATTTACCAGTCATTTGCTTCAGTATATATATACCTCGATCTATTTTCAGCCTCCCGTTCTTATCCAATGAATCAACTAATATTTCTATTTTTATATTTCCCTTTACATTTGTAATATTACTCAATAATTTTCCCAGCATCTTTTCCCCTTCTTTTGTGGGAATGCTCTTCTTTCTCATGAATATTTTTCTCTCATTAACCTCAAACTTTAACCCCTCGCCGGTTTTCCACACTCTGATACTATCAGTTTTTAACTCTTTCTGTATAGACTCATATGTGTATTTTGCTATATTGTCCTGCTTTTTTTCGGATAGACTGTCTACTTTTAACTTCAACGCATTGAGCTCCTTTATAATTTCCTGCTCTTCTCTCTTCAATTTATTGTATTTTTCTATTTTTGGCTTATACTCTTTAAAATAGATAAATATTACACCAATTAATATAATTACGAGCAATAAATTCTTAATGAAAGCCTTCATTATTATTCTCCTTTTTATTTTTATCTAAAATATAGGGGTCTTTCCATATGTTGCCACTGTTTACTCCGCCCGGTCCATGAATATTACACTTCTTCTTTGGCTCGTTGCCCTCTATGAAATACTCGTTTCTTATTTTAGGACAGTATGGTGTAGCCAACAATCCCGACTGTTCACATATCCTTCTTTCGACAATACCACTCGGTTTTGTGAAATCTCCTCCGTTCTTAAAAATAGGTGGCGTCAAAGAATCTCCCTGTATCAACGACTTCATCATTTTTGCCCAAATCGGTAATGCCATAACAGCTCCGGTTGCATTTTTCCCCATTGTCCTCAATGAATCGAACCCTACCCAGACACCGCAAACAACATCGGGATTAAATCCGACAAACAAGGCATCGGTAAAGTTATCTGTTGTTCCTGTCTTTCCCGCTACAGGTTTTTTCAACCCAAGTATTCTCGCGTAACGTCCCGTACCTTCGTTAATTACACTTTCCATCATGTTTACAATAATAAAGTCTGATTGTTTTGAAATCTCCTGTTTTCTTTCAATATTAGGAACATAAACAATATTCCCCTTTGCATCTACAATGCTATCTATCATATGTGGTGTTACATGCTCTCCCTGATTAGCTAACGTTTGATACGCCGAGACCATCTCCTCTAGCGTTATGGAAGCACTCCCTATGGCGAGAGAAAGATATGGATGTAACTTTTCGGTAATACCGCATCGCTTTGCATAATCAATAACCGTATATGGACCTATTCTTTGCAATAACCTTATCGTGGCAAGGTTTCTCGAATGAGCGAGAGCCTGTCTTAAGGTGATCGGTCCCATAAATTTGTTATCGAAATTCGACGGCTTATAGATACTCTTTTCTTTATCTTTTACCCCTTTCAGTTTTACTACTATTGGCGCATCGAGAATTATATCAGATGGATTATAACCGTTATCTATTGCAGCGAGATAAACGAATGGTTTAAACGAAGAACCTACCTGTCTCTTTGCTTGCGTCGCCCGATTAAAGGAACTTTGTCTAAAATTTCTACCCCCTATCATTGCAAGAATTGAGCCATCTCTTGCGTCTTCAACAAGCAGCGCTCCCTGCAAATACTCAGGTTTTCCGTTAATAAACCCATTTACTATATTGTACTTGAAGTGCCTTTCTATTTCCATCTTCCTCAAATGATCTTCAAATATTTCCTCCGCTTTTTTTTGTATGGAGAGATCACATGAAGAGTAAACATTTAATCCGCCCTTATACAGAATGTCTTCACCATATCTGGAAATCAAAAATTTTCTTATTTCTTCCATATAATAAGGTGCATTGTTATATCCTTTTTCTTTTATTACTATTCCCAATGGCTCCTGTTTCAGTCTCTCCGCATCTTCCTCGGATATGTAGCCGGCATTTGCCATTACATCCAAAACAATATTCCTTCTGAGTAATGCATACTCAGGATGTCTTTTCGGATTATACTTTAGCGGATGCTTCGGAATTCCCACTATTAGAGCCGCTTCCGGGAGAGTCAATTCCGAAACGTGTTTTCCGAAATAGGTTTCTGCAGCAGCCTCCACACCGTATGCACCCTCTCCATAGTAAATCTGATTGAGATACATTTCCAGAATCTCATCTTTCGAATACAACCGTTCTATTTCTATGGACAAAATCGCTTCCTGTATCTTTCTTATAATGGTCTTTTTCTTTGTTAAAAACATATCTCTTGCAAGTTGCTGTGTAATGGTACTCGCGCCTTCCACTTTCTTTCTCTTGATAATATCCTTTGCAAGAGCTCTGAAAATCGTGTAAATGTTGATTCCCCAATGTTTCTCGAATTGTCTATCTTCCACTGCAATAGTGGCATAAATAATATTTTTCGATATTTCATCAATCGGAACCCATCTCCTGTTTTCGATGTAATATTCCCCCATCATCTTTCCCTTTTTGTCGTAAACAACCGTAGCGAGTTTGTGTTGATAGTTCAACAATTTGTTCATGTGGGGTAGATATCTGACAAACCAAAATACCGACCCGGAGAGAATTCCGAGCAATAAAAACAGTATGGAAATTATGATTATCTTTTTATTCATCTGTTATTGTATCTCTTCAACCCCTCTTCCAGTATTTTCATGGCATCTTCAAGATCTTCTTCATTAAGAACATATGCAATTCTTATTTCGTTTTTGCCGGCCCCCTTAGACGCATAAAATCCTTCTGCTGGAGCGACCATTGTTGTTTTTCCGTTTAAACTAAAATCTTTCAACATAAATACGGTAAATTTTTCCGCATCATCCACCGGGATTCTAACAACCGTATAAAAAGCTCCTTCGGGTTTCATTGTAAATGCCCCCTCTATCTTCTCAATGTAGTCATAAACAACGTTCCTCCGCCTTTCATATTCCTCTATCATGGGTCCCATGAACTCATCCATATGTTTAAAGCCTTCTATTGCTCCGATCTGTTCAACCGTTGGAGGACACAAACGAGCCTGTCCTAATTTCATAACCCCCTTCAATATATTCTCGTTTTTCGTAGCAATATAACCTATTCTTGCCCCGCATGCGCTGAATCGTTTTGATATACTATCCATCATTATCGCTAGCTCTTCAACACCGTCAATGTCAAATATACTGACATGTTTTTGGTTATCAAATGTAAACTCCCTGTAAACCTCGTCCGACAATATATATAGATTGTATTTTCTTGCTATATTGACAAGTCTCTCCATTTCATCCCTCGTTAGAATAGTCCCTGTAGGGTTATTCGGCGAACAGATCAGTATCCCTTTCGTTTTATCGCTAATCTTTGAGATTATTTCACTATCATCCGGGAGGTGAAAACCGTTTTCTACCCTTGATGTTACGGGAACAATTTTTACGTTTGTCTGTTGAGCAAACCCGTTATAATTCGTATAAAAAGGTTCCGGAATTATTATTTCGTCACCCGGATCGCAAATTGTCATAAGAGAAAAGATTATAGCTTCGCTTCCGGCTGTTGTTACAAAAACGTTATTCTTCCCCATTGCTATCCCTTTTCTCTCCAAATATTTCGAGATTTCCTCTCTCAATTCCTCTAAACCGTTGGATGGCCCATATCGCAGAACCTTATCTTTGTAATTTTTCATCCCTTCGATTATATATCGTGGTGTTTCTATGTCCGGTTGTCCTATGTTTAAATGATATACGTGTATTCCCCGCCTTTCCGCATCATCTGCATACGGTATAAGCTTTCTTATTGGGGATGCCTGCATTCCCTCTATTCTATGGGATATTTTTAAAGACATAAAATAGCCTCCTGTTTCGGGCAATATAACATAAATAGCTATTATTGTAAAGTTTAGGGAATAAATTTTTCAATTTTTTATCTATTGTTTTTTAGGTTTTCAAAGTATCTATTGTCCCTTGTTACCCGTATTTTTTCCTTCCTTGATCCGTTTTCGGGCATAGACAAAACAAATCCATCTCCTTTTTTTTCATACATAAAACCTTCATTTGTAATGATGTCAATTGTATCTATTTTTGGGTATTTTAAAATTAATTCATACAATTTATTGGGATATTTACCATATTTTTCTTTATATTTTACTAAATTTTCTCCCAGCGTTATGTACTTTACGAGAGATTTAATATTTTGTTTAATCACAAGATCTTTTGGAGAAATCCTATATGTTTTTTGTAAATAGGCTTTATTTTTATTTATACTGTATATTTCGAGGGTAATAAGCAATAGCCCTATAATCACAAGTAATGCAAGGAGCTGTTTTCTCCTGGTTTCTCTTTTTATTTCATCAATTTCCCTCTTATATTCTTGCTTCAATATATAATCAAAACACTTTTTACAGTAATACTTATCTCCGTCTTGATATGCAATACACTCCCTACATAGAGGAGCATTACATCTATAACAGCGGACTACCGCTTTTCGACCCGGATGATATTTACACATTTCATTCATTGAACAACGCCGGTAAGAATCCTTTTTCCTTTATAAAAAAATCGTTCCATACAATATCATTGTAGCGTTCTCTTGCATCAAAATAAATTCCTATCATTTTATATTTATTATTATATCCAGTTTTATCTATATCATTTACCTTATCTATCAAAACATACGAACTGTCGCTTGTTTTTATATATATGAATTCATGCTTCCCGAAGGCATCCCTTAAACTAATATCCACATTACTAAGACTGTTAGGCAATTTATTGTAATAGATAAAGTAGTTGTAAATCGAATGCCTTGCAACGTCCATTTCCCTTGCACTTCTCATACCTTCGATATAACCCAAAATAATAGCTATATTAGGAATAAATAATACTATGATCAAAATCAATATAACGATAAAAGAAACATATTTAGATATAACATACGTGTTTTTCATGATTCCTCACTCGTATTATATAACAAAAATACTTTATAATCAAGTATTTGTCATTCTTTGCTTATAATCACGCATTTTTTCTCCTTATAAGGAAAATGCAATTTGTTTCAGATTTTTTGATATTCTTGACACTCAATTTAAACTGTGGTAATCTAACTAAATAATGGGTAATACTGTTAATGATAAATGGCAAAGTGTGCTTAGCATAATTCAAAAAGATTTGAAGGAATATACCTTTTCAACATGGCTAAAACCCACAAAGGCATCTTCTCTCGATAAGAATATTTTATATATAGACGTTCCTAATGCGTTTTTCGCAGATTGGATTAACGAACACTATTTACAGCGACTTGAAGAGATTTCAAAAGATATTTTTAAACTGAATATAAAAATAAAATTGACTCCAATTTCCGATAACAGCAATACGTATGTCAATAATATAAAGCCCGATCCGGTAGTGACTCCCGAAGAAATCTCCGTTTTCTTACCGAAATATACATTCGATTCCTTCGTAGTCGGTAGCAGTAACCAATTTGCATATGCAGGTGCCAAAGCCGTTGCCGAAAAACCAGGGAAACTCTATAACCCCTTTTTTATTTACGGAGGTGTCGGGCTTGGCAAAACACATCTTGCCCAGGCTATAGGAAATTCTCTCCTCGGTAATAATAAGAAATATAAGGTATACTATACGCCGGCGGAAAAATTTATGAATGACCTCGTTATGGCATTTCAAACAAATTCAACACTCAAATTCAAAAAGAGATACAGACAATACCACGTGCTTATACTTGACGATATTCAATTTTTATCCGGTAAAGTCCGTCTTCAGGAAGAAATATTTCACACATTTAATACTCTGTATAATTTGCACAGACAACTCGTAATAACAAGTGATAAACCACCAAGAGAAATAGAGAATCTTGA
>JAACEC010000056.1 GCA_011682715.1 Pseudomonadota bacterium | reverse complement strand
ACAAATGGATTCGTAATTTTTCCGTGCGAGATGCGGAAAAAACGGTTGTTGCAGCAAATGTTTTGGGAGCAAAAAGGGTGATCGTTCATCCGTCTGATGTGATAAATCCGAATGAATTCGAAATAAGAGAACAAAATCTTATCGATTCTCTAAGGGAACTAATTGAAACTGCGGATAAACATGGTATAAAAATATATGTGGAGAATCTTAGAAACGGAAAAATGGGCAATTCACTGAAATGGTTACTCTCATTCAGGGAAAAATTCAAAGGTAAACTGGATATTTGCTTTGATACGGGACATTGGTTGATTTCGGAAAGGGACAGCGAAAACTTTAACGGTTTCGGGCATTATCACATTCATGACAACAACGGGAAAAGGGATGAGCATCTCTTTCCGGGAGAGGGTATCTTTCCGTGGGAAAAGATAAATTTCCCCGGTGATGCCGTCGTCGTCTATGAATTAATGCCCGAGGAAAAACCAAATAATATAATAAAAAGAATAAAGGAAGACAAACGATGATAATTATAAAATCAAAACAAGAAATAGAACTCATGCGAAAGGCGGACAGAATCGTCGCAAATACATTCGTCTACCTTCGCGATTACGTAAAACCGGGAATAAGTACGAAGAAAATAGACGAATTAGCCGAATCGTTCATTCGTAAAAGCGGTGCAGTTCCCAATTTTAAAGGGTACTACGGTTATCCGGCGACAATTTGCATCTCAATAAATGAGGAGATCGTACACGGAATTCCCTCTAAAAAACGATTCATAAAGGACGGTGATGTGGTGAGTCTCGATCTCGGGTGTCTTTACAAAGGATATCACGGAGATGCCGCAGTTACCATACCCGTTGGAAATGTATCCGAAGATGCTATGCAATTTATAAAGGATACGAAAAACTCTCTTTTGGCCGGTATCGATGCCGCAAGAGTAGGTAATCGGCTCGGCGACATTTCTCATTCCGTTCAGAAATATGCGGAGGCGCGAGGTTACGGAGTTATTCGCGATTTTGTGGGGCACGGCATCGGACGCGATTTACACGAGGACCCGGAAATTCCCAATTTCGGTAAAGCTGGTGTTGGTCCGAGACTCAGGGCAGGAATGACAATCGCCATCGAACCGATGTTGTCTATGGGGAATTACCATACGGTAACATTGGATGACGGTTGGACGGCAGTTACAGCTGATCATAGCATTGCATGTCATTTCGAGCATTCTCTTGCAATTACAAAAAACGGTCCTGACATATTAAGTCTGCCCGACAATCCCAATGATTGGTATAATTATTTTTAATAAATGCAAGGAGGCATAGATGGAAAAGAAGAAGAACGAAAAAAACAAACTCGTTTATGAAAAGAAGAACGGTTGGGAAAAAATCCCCAAAAAAGAGGCTACCGATGTATTTAAATTTAGTGAAAAATACATTGATTTTCTAAGCAAATGCAAGACAGAACGCGAAACCGCTGATTTTGCTGTGAAAGAGGCAAAAAAAAGAGGATTCAAAGAGGGCAAAGGTGATGAATTTTACATCATTAACCGTGGAAAATCAGTCTGTTTTGTTATAAAAGGTAAAGAACCCATTGAAAATGGCGTCAGGATAATCGGTTCCCATATCGATTCACCAAGAATCGATCTCAAACAAAACCCCCTCTATGAGGATACTGATCTTGCACTTTTCAAAACACACTACTACGGCGGAATAAAGAAGTATCAGTGGGTAACGATTCCACTTGCCATACACGGCGTAGTCCAGAAAGAAAATGGAGAAAAGATCAATGTGGTTTTCGGAGAAGATGATGCGGAACCGGTCCTCACAATAACCGATATTCTGCCCCACCTCGCCCACAAGATTCAAATGACAAAAAAGATGTACGAAGCCATACCCGGAGAAAATCTGAATATTCTCGTGGGAAGCAAACCGATTGACGATAAGGATGAGAAGAACAAAATCAAAGTAAATATCCTCTCTATTCTAAATAAAAAGTATGGCATAAAAGAAGAAGATTTCCTCAGTGCCGAGTTAGAAATTGTCCCTGCAGGAAAGGCAAGAGATCTTGGCATAGACGCAAGTTTGGTCCTCGGCTACGGTCATGATGATAAGGTCTGCGCATACACAAGTCTGCAGGCACTTTTTGATACCAAGAAACCGGCATATACTACAATTATCTACTTTTCCGACAAAGAGGAGATCGGAAGTGATGGTAACACGGGAGCAAAATCGAAGTTCCTCGAGGATGTAATTCTACAAACAATTGAAAATGCGGGGAAAGAACCGACTTACAAGCTTCTCAGAACTGTTGTCAATAACTCTCAGGGATTGTCTTCGGATGTTAACGCAGCCGTCGATCCCACATACAAATCTGTAAGTGAAATGAACAACGCTTGTAAATTGAATTACGGCATTGCCCTGACAAAATATACAGGGTCGGGTGGTAAATACAGTGCAAACGATTGTCATGCGGAGTTTTTCGGAAAGATAAGATCAATGTTCAATAAACGCGGCGTAATCTGGCAAACGGGAGAGCTTGGAAAGGTAGATGAAGGCGGTGGCGGAACCATTGCCAAATATATGGCCGAGATCGGTGTGGAAACCCTCGATTGCGGTACACCGGTACTGTCTATGCATGCCCCTCATGAGGTAGTAAGTAAACTTGACGTTTACGAAACTTATAAGGGATACTTAGCGTTCATTGAAGAGAAATAATAAATATTCAGAAGGGGGAAGCTTCTTGCTTCCTCCTTTAAAATTCCTTTTTTCTTTGCTCGAATTACCTTTTATAATAGGTTTTGCTTTTGCTTTTTTTCAAATTTTAAAATTGTATTTGCATTTCAATCCGGAGATTCTTTTCTTTCTAAGCGGAATGTTTTTTTATATCATTTTAAGATTATCAGTAGAAGGATTTACAGATCACTCGTTTCGTTTCCTCGACAATTTCGAGCACGAACTCACCCACATATTTTTCTCTGTAATCTGTTTCAAAAGTGTCAACAAGTTGACCGTCACAAGGCAATCCGGGGGTTCCGTCGAGGTTTCCGGCGATAATCTCCTAATACGACTTTCCCCGTATTTTTTCCCTCTCCTTGCATTTATCGTTCTTATTCCCTATCCTTTTCTGCAAATAGGGTACAGAAAATATGATCTCTTACTCGTAGGAATCGGAGTCGGGATCCACCTCATAAGCACAATAAAGGACATACATGTCGAACAACCCGACCTCGCAAGGAGCGGATTTGTATTTTCAATAATATTCGTGACACTTATGAACCTGATTTTTCTCGGCATTTTATTTGCCGTGCCCGTTGGAGCCGATCATATATGGGATTTTCTCCTGACAGGTATCACTTCTCCTTTTAGTATTTTGTAAACCATATCCGCTGCATTTCTTAATATTGTCTTCGTATCATTCAAGGAAGAAGCATATTATCACCTTGACTCAAATCTTTTTTTTAAAGTATACTCATTTAAATAAAGTCGGGAGACGATATCGTCTCCCATAACGCAATTATTGAAGAGGTTACATACGAGTAAGCTAATAGCAATTGTGGAAGACGAACCGGATGTTCTCAATCTGATTTCTTTACATATCAGTAAAGCCGGATTTAAATCGGAAGGATTCCTTTCTGCAAAGAGTTTTTTCTCCTTTTTAAACAACAACAAACCTGATCTCATAATACTCGACCTAATGTTACCCGATATGGACGGGCTTGAGATATGTAAATTACTGAAATCAAAATCCGATTACAAGCATATTCCCATAATTATTCTGACAGCAAAGGGAGATGAAACCGATAAAATAGTCGGATTGGAACTCGGTGCCGATGATTATGTTACAAAGCCATTTTCTCCACGAGAATTAATTGCACGAATAAAAGCGGTTTTAAGAAGAAACATGCCTGTTGAACATGACAAAAAAATAGTTATCGGCATGATTATTATAGATACGGAGAAATATGAAGTATCAATAAAGGGAAAAAAGATTGCTCTCACATCAACCGAATTTCGTATTCTGAACTTACTGTCAAAAAGAAAGGGTAAAGTTTTTACAAGAGAAGAGATTCTGGATTACTTATGGGCAAATGATAAGACAGTGACAGATAGAACTATAGACGTTCATATTAAACATTTGAGAGATAAACTGCGCGAGGCCGGGAAATATATAAAAAATGTTAGAGGAATAGGATACAAAATCGAAGAATGAAAAATACAATATTTTTAAAGGTTTTTTCAGGTATTATTGCAATAATATTGTTACTTTCGAGTTTTATTTTTCTATTTTCTTTTAGAACAATCAAAATACACTATATAACTACCTTAACATACGAATTAAAAAATCTTGCCAATACTCTAAGTCTAACAGTTATTCCAATGCTTAAAACCGACAATATCGTCAATTTAGACTCAACTGTTAAGAAAATAGGGAGAGACATTAATACGAGAATAACAATCATAGCCCCAAGCGGTAAAGTTTTGGCAGATTCAAAGAAAAATCCACTGTTTATGGAAAATCATAGAGGACGTCCTGAAATAAGAGCGGCACTAAAAAAGGGATTCGGGACATCAATAAGATACAGCACTACCGTTAAAAAAGAGATGTTATATGTCGCAATCCCTCTAAATTCGCAGGGGAAAATCTATGGGGTAATTAGAGTCAGTTTATTTTTGAGTGATATCTATACACTTCTGAACAAACTGGGAGAGAAGATGCTTTATTCAATTTTAATAATTACCTTACTATCTTTAATAGCCGCATTTATTTTTTCGAGAAGTATGTCAGCTCCGATAAAACAGCTCGTCAAAGCATTCGGAGATTCAGCTAATGGGAATTTTGACTCATATCTCAATTTTAACAGAAAAGACGAATTGGGTGATTTGGCAAAGAGTTTTAATTTGATGAACGAAAGATTAAAAAAACAGTTTAAAGAACTTAGAGCTAACAAAGAAAAGTTTGGTCGTATCATATCTTCTATAAACGAAGGGCTATTAGTTATCGATAGAACCGGAAAAATAACGCTTAGCAACAAAAGTTTCCAAAACATTCTATCCGAATCACCGGAAAATAAGTTTTACTGGGAAATATTTAGGAATCCTAAATTAATAGATTCCGTTGATAGAGTGATGAAAGAAAATATTTCCTTCTCCGACGAGATTGAATTTATGGATAAAATATATCTGTTCAGTTTTTCTTTCGTTACAGCGAATAACGAATTAATAGTGGTTTTACATGATATTACAAAATTCAAAAAGCTCGAAAAGATAAAAAAGGATCTTGTAGCAAATGTTTCACATGAATTACGGACTCCACTGACGGCAATAAAGGGATATCTGGAAACGATGGAAGACGAATCCGGGGAAAACTTTGATCGATATCTCGATATCGTTGAAAGACACACTGATAGGTTGATAAATATGGTGAATGATCTTTTGCAACTTTCCGAACTCGAGAAAAGCGATCATCTTACGGAAAAGGAAAACGTCGATTTGAAAAAACTGGCAAAAAACGTTATAGAAATTTTCAAGAAAAAAGCAGACGACAAAAATATCTCACTGATCTTAGACGCTCATGACTCCGTATTTTTTAATTGCGATTCCTTCAAAATTGAGCAGATGTTAATTAATTTAATAGACAATGCGATTAAATATACTGATAAGGGAGAAGTTTTAGTGTCAATAAAAAAAGAAAATAACAAAATCTTATTGAAAGTTAGTGATACCGGAATTGGCATTCCCAGTGAATACCTCGACAGAATTTTTGAAAGATTCTATGTCATTGATAAATCACGCTCCAGGATGATTGGCGGAACCGGCCTTGGCTTATCTATCGTAAAACATATTGTTCTTCTTCATATGGGTAAAATCACGGTTGATAGCATTCTCGGTAAAGGAACTACGTTCACCGTAATATTTCCTCCATCAAAAGATTAAAAAATTAACCAGAAATTAACAATTTATTAATTCATAATTAACATACAATGGTTATATTGATTGCGATATGAATAATTATTATTCTATTTCTAAAAACAGATACTATAAAGAGGAGGAAAACAATGAAAGTTTTTTGTAAAACCGTACTTGCTGTTATAATGATTACCATCGGTATTTTCGGCATTGCAAATGCTACAACCATGCAACTTACCGGAGCAGGAGCGACATTTCCATATCCGTTATATGCCAAGATGTTCTCTGTATACCACAACAATTACGGTATTCAGGTAAACTACCAGGCTATCGGTTCGGGAGG
>JAACEC010000002.1 GCA_011682715.1 Pseudomonadota bacterium | reverse complement strand
GATTAATGAGCCGGCGAGTTACTGTATGCAGCAAGGTTAATTAGCTAAGCTAAGGAGCCGTAGCGAAAGCGAGTCTGAATAGGGCGTTTAGTTGTATGTAGTAGACCCGAAACCAGGTGATCTATCCATGGCCAGGATGAAGCGAAGGTAACACTTCGTGGAGGTCCGAACTAGTGGACGTTGAAAAGTCTTTAGATGAGCTGTGGATTGGAGTGAAAGGCTAATCAAACCTGGTGATAGCTGGTTCTCCCCGAAATAGCTTTAGGGCTAGCCTCGGATGGTTAGTGATGGAGGTAGAGCACTGAATGGGTGCGGGTGTCTAACGACTTACCAAATCCAATCAAACTCCGAATGCCATCACTCAAAGTCCGGGAGTCAGGCAGCGACGGATAAGCGCCGTTGCCAAAAGGGAAACAACCCAGATCATCGGTTAAGGTCCCTAATGTAGACTAAGTGGTAAAGGATGTGAAATCGCCAAAACAGCCAGGAGGTTGGCTCAGAAGCAGCCACCCTTTAAAGAGTGCGTAATAGCTCACTGGTCGAGTGGTTTTGCGCCGACAATTCTCGGGGCTTAAGTCTACAACCGAAACCATGAAACATACTTTGTATGTTGGTAGGGGAGCGTTCCAGTGGGAGTGAAGTTTATTCGTAAGAATAGGTGGACCTGCTGGAAATGAGTATGCCGGCATTAGTAGCGATAAGAAATGTGAGAAACATTTCCACCGTAAGTCTAAGGTTTCCTGAGCAAGGTTAATCCGCTCAGGGTTAGTCGGTCCTAAGGCGAGGCCGAAAGGCGTAGTCGATGGACAACAGGTTAATATTCCTGTACTACCAAAATTGCGTTATCACGATGGGGTGACTCGGAAGGGTAAGTCGGTCAGCTGTTGGAATAGCTGATTCAAGCTTGTAGGTGGAGATCCCAGGCAAATCCAGGATCTCAATACACTGAGGGGCGATGTCGATCCGCTTGCGGAATAAAGCGACTGATCCCATGCCGACAAGAAAAGCCTCTAAGGAGTAGTTTTGGTACCCGTACCGCAAACCGACACAGGTAGACGAGGCGAATAGCCTAAGGTGCTCGGGTGATTCCTCGTTAAGGAACTCGGCAATTTGACCCCGTAACTTCGGGAGAAGGGGTCCCGTCTTCGGTGAAGTTTATACAAATGGAGCCTTAGGCGGGCGCAGAGAAACGGTTCCAGCGACTGTTTACCAAAAACACATGTCTCTGCTAAGTCGTAAGACGATGTATAGGGACTGACACCTGCCCGGTGCCGGAAGGTTAAGGGGAGGGGTTAGTAGTCTTCGGACTAGCCCCGGTAAACGGCGGCCGTAACTATAACGGTCCTAAGGTAGCGAAATTCCTTGTCGGGTAAGTTCCGACCTGCACGAATGGTGTAACGACTGGAACGCTGTCTCAACGAGGAGCCCGGTGAAGTTGAAGTGGCGGTGAAGATGCCGCCTACCCACGGCTGGACAAAAAGACCCCGTGAACCTTTACTACAACTTGACACTGAGTCTTGACAATGTATGTGTAGGATAGGTGGGAGGCTTTGAAGCAGGGACGCCAGTCCTTGTGGAGCCATCCTTGAAATACCACCCTTGTATTGTTGGGATCCTAACTTGTACCCGTGAAACCGGGTCAGGGACACTGTCTGGCGGGTAGTTTGACTGGGGCGGTCACCTCCCAAAAAGTAACGGAGGTGCGCAAAGGTTCCCTCAGCGTGGTCGGCAATCACGCGTAGAGTGTAAAGGCATAAGGGAGCTTGACTGTGAGAGCGACGGCTCGATCAGATGCGAAAGCAGGTCTTAGTGATCTGGTGGTTCCGTATGGAAGGGCCATCACTAAACGGATAAAAGGTACTCCGGGGATAACAGGCTAGTCTTGCCCAAGAGTTCATATCGACGGCAAGGTTCGGCACCTCGATGTCGGCTCGTCGCATCCTGGGGCTGGAGAAGGTCCCAAGGGTTGGTCTGTTCGCCCATTAAAGCGGCACGCGAGCTGGGTTCAGAACGTCGTGAGACAGTTCGGTCTCTATCCGCCGTGGGCGTAGGATACTTGAGGAAAGCTGCTCCTAGTACGAGAGGACCGGAGTGGACGAACCTCCAGTGTACCAGTTGTCACGCCAGTGGCACAGCTGGGTAGCTGCGTTCGGAAGGGATAACCGCTGAAAGCATCTAAGTGGGAAGCCCATTCCAAGATAAGGTATCCCGAGCCTTGTGCTCTAAGATCCCTCAGAGATTATGAGGTTGATAGGCTGCAGGTGTAAGCATAGCAATATGTTTAGCCGAGCAGTACTAATAGATCGAGAGGCTTGATCATAAATTTAACCTCTTCCTCTTCATTTTATGTAGTTATAGATAATTTTCCCGGCAGCTAGCTTGCAGTGGAAACACCTGATCCCATTCCGAACTCAGAAGTTAAGCACTGCACGGCCGATGGTACTGCTTGGGCAACTTTGTGGGAGAGTAGGTTGCTGCCGGGTTAAAATAAGCACCACATTGAAGGTGCTTTTTTTATTATGTAATAAACTTTATATCACTGAAATATGAGAGAAGAAAAGGCGGAGTAGAAATTCTACGTTATCTTACGTAGATAATTTTTCCCGATTGAATCTTTTCGCTGTCTATATTGAGAATGTAGTAGTATATTCCCTTCCCCAATTTACCGCCGGAGTTATAATTTAAAGATTGTTGACCTTTGGTTTCTATGTTTTTCTGCAAACTGACAATTTCTCTTCCGGAGATGGAATAAATTCTGATGTTTGCAGTTCCCGTATTATTAGTGTAAAACGAAAATCGGATATTATCGGAAGATAAAAATACGGATCTATTCTCAATATTTCTCTTAGGGTGCCATTTATCTATGCATGCATCTGGGAAATACGCTCTGTCAACGAGTGTGTAGTCTAAAACAAACGGGTTAGGTTTACTGTCCTGATAACTTGCTATTTTCCATGTCCGTGCAACTTCGACACTGTTGGGTGGATCGTCGTAATTCCATTTCCTCAACGTTTCCTTTTGCAACTCGAAAAACAGTGTATCGGAAGTTCCTGCTGTTGTATCAAGAAATATCTGTTCGTACATCGTATAGAAATAGAACATGCACCTTGCGATATTACCCTTTACCGATTCTCGTGGTTCGAATAAATCGACATCATTATCCTTTTCTGCCCATTCATTAATAAAGCTCGATGGAATTGTATAATTTGTCGAATCCAATCTGTACCACCTATCCGTTAAGGAATCGATACATTCACCGAATGGATCGTTGCTCCTGCTTGAATTTACATTGCTTTTACAGGGGAAGAGATGATGCATATCTGATTTTGCGGGTTCATATCCTGCACCCATACTTTTTGGCCAAACATGCTCACAATCAATCCCGTTATCGTATGCCCATGTGCTCGGGTCCTGCCCGGGTTGCATATAAATAGTATATCCCGAGTAGATGCCGGTTAGGCTATCCTTGTGTTTGTCAATAACACCGTATAGTGTATCTCTTGCTGTATTGTACCCGAGTGTATATGCAGGTTTGTAGTTATCAACAAGATAGGTGATGAGATTATCACCTGTCAGTGAGGGAGCAATGGGATCGGATTTTAAAATAAAAAACACAAATAACGAAAATAAGACAATAAAAACGATATTCTTCATTCATACTCCTTGCTAAATAATTATAATAAAAAAGATGATAAAAGTCAAATGGGTGCAATAATCACATTGTAATATGTATCGTTATTATGATATTTTACAGAGATAATAGTAAGAAAATGCATCTAAGGAATATTTCTTAAAATAGAGGTCATCGTATTTATTATCGATTATGAGTACAGAAAAATTCTTGACTTTTTTCAAATTAAGATTATTATTATATTGGAGTGTCGATATAATCGGATATAGGGAGATCAGTTATGAATTCGATAAAAATTCCCAAGTTAAGAATAGGCAATATAGAGACTCAAATACCTATTATTCAGGGGGGGATGAGCGTTGGAGTTTCCCTGGCTGGATTAGCTTCTGCTGTGGCAAACGAAGGTGGAATAGGGGTAATAGGGGCTGCCGGCATCGGTATGTTGGAACCTGATTTTAAAACGAATTTTAAAGAAGCAAATAAAAGAGCATTAAAAAAAGAAATAAGAAAAGCAAAAAAAATGACAAACGGAATAATAGGCGTTAACATTCTTGTGGCTTTATCCGATTATGATGAGCTTTCTAAGGTTGCCGTCGAGGAGGGAGCGGATTTGATATTCCTCGGAGCGGGGCTTCCACTTGAAGATCCTAATGCTATTCCCCTGGGCAAGCTACGGGAAGTTGCCATTAAGGTCGTTCCCATAGTTTCTTCGGCTAAAGCGGCTAAGTTGATATTTAAATATTGGGCGAAAAATTACAATCATGTTCCGGATGCGGTTGTTGTTGAGGGCCCCATGGCAGGTGGGCACCTCGGTTTTAAACTAAATCAAATCGATGATCCGGACTACCGGCTGGAAAAAATTCTTCCTGAGATAATACCGGCTATAAAGCCTTATGAGGACAGATTCGGCAAAGGTATTCCTGTAATTGCCGCAGGGGGGATCTATACTGGAGCGGATATATATAAATTTATGCAAATGGGTGCTCAAGGGGTTCAGATGGCTACGAGATTTGTCGCGACATACGAGTGTGATGCCGACATAGTATTTAAAGAAGCGTATTTAAAATGTAAAAAAGAGGATTTGATTATAATAAGGAGCCCTGTTGGATTACCCGGCAGAGCGATTAAAAACGAGTTTCTGGAGGAGGTTTCTTCGGGGAAAAGAATGCCGTTCAGTTGTCCGTGGCAATGCCTGAGAGGATGTAATTACAGAAAATCACCTTACTGTATTGCAAAAGCACTCACAAATGCAAAGAAAGGTAATTTGTTTGAGGGGTTTGCCTTCGCGGGGGCGAATGCTTATAGAGTTGATAAAATCGTTTCCGTAAAAGAATTGATTGAAGAATTGCTCAGGGAATATAAAAAAGCAACCGGCAACTCTTGATATATCTATTTTTTTGTTTTAGGTGCTTATGAAATTAAATTATCAAGAGATTTGTTGTTACGAAATGGAACAATAGGTTGAGAATGAAAATAATTCATACGCTCTCGCGTTATATAAAGATGTTTTCGCTTCGAATATATGAAGGTTTTATAACACCGCGGTTTTGCAGAAAAATGTTTTATTATCCGAAAAGTCGAGACAAACTTCATATGTATTGGAGTAAACCTTGGGACGGAGCAAACATGCCACAAGGTTATTTGAAGGGTAAAGAACGAAGCCAATTATTAGTAAAAATCATAAAAAAATATGCTAAACAGAATTCAAAAATAATTGAAATTGGATGCAACGTCGGCAGAAATCTTAATTATCTTTTTCTGGCGGGATTTAAGAATTTAAACGGTATAGAGATAAGTGAAGAGGCGGTAAAGTTGCTTAAGGAATCTTACCCCGAGATGTACGGTGAAGTTAAAATTTATAATACAGCTGTTGAGAATGTGATAAAAAAATTTGATGATGAGAGTTTTAATGTCGTATTTTCTATGGCTGTTCTTGAACATATTCATGTAAACAGTGAGTGGATTTTTTCGGAGATGGTTAGAGCAACAAAAGATTTACTTGTTACAATCGAGGATGAAAGAGGGATATCCTGGGGACGTTTTCCTCGAAATTATAAGAAAATTTTTGAATCTTTGGGAATGAAACAAATCGAGGAAATTAGATGTGAAAAGATAGAAGGACTGGGAGCAGATTTTTTTGCACGTGTTTTTAAAAAACACATATAGAAAGCTAATAAATTGGTTACTGTAGGAAACAATTATCATTAATCGGTCGTTGAGCTTGAGTTATTGTTTCCGTGAAGAAATAATCTTGTTTTGCCGGAAGGGCTTTGCAAAAGAGAGTTTGATATATTCAATATGTTTGTAAATGTAGAATTTGAGAGGTTCGTTTTTTGATTTATGCGTATTTACTATTACAGGTTATTTTTCCGGCAAGTTGATAATTTTCAATCCTTTGATATGTCTGCACCTATTTTCCCCATGCATTTTATAAAAACTTGACAAAAGCTTTGCTTGAGGTATATATTTAAGAAATATTAAATGGAGGTATTTATGAAAAAATTGCTATTTTTCTTACTAATTTTACCGGTTTTCTTGTTTGGATTTACGAATTTAAAAATTAACGATTCAACATCCCCTTCATTGAGTGTTAACAATTCCCTGAAAATAACAGGGAACTTTCAAGGTGGAGACACGTGTGCGACAATAAAATTCTACTATGATGTAAACCAGAATTTAACACTTGATTCAGAGGATAAACTTGTGATGTTTTACAAAATCTATGATGGTAGTCCCTATGATTCGGATGAGGTTAAAAACACATACTATTCGGGGTATATACCTGAAATTCCCGTTCCGATGTATGCTTTTGTTGTGGGGGTTGATAACGGTGGGGCTGATACGATTCCTCTTTCGGTGAATCCCCTCTCTTCCTCAACTGTAACTTTGAGCGGAACTGTTGCTGCAGGTGGTAATCCCGCCGAGAAAGTGCTCGTTTTGGGGTGTAATGACAATTGTTACGGAGCTTTTACAGGTACTGACGGGTCGTATAATATAAACTTTCCCGATTCGCTTATAGGTGATACGTTTCATATTCTTGTACTTGACATGCTGGGGAATAAAACCGGATATTTAGGATGTGTAGATTCGTTGGTTTTATTGGGAGATGATACGATGAATTTTCAGATGACATTAAGTGATTCAACAATGCTCTCCGGACGTATTATTGATAATCTCGGCGATACACTTAAGGATACGGTTGATTGGTTTATAGGAGGTGGATATCTTTCAGGATCAACCATAAAGGCCGTAACAGCTCAGACTTTCATAACAGACGGTTCATACAGTATGCCAATAATAAAAGGGAGTTATTTTTCACAGTGGGATGTAGATTACGGGTTTCCAACGGCAATGTATTACCCGGAGTATACGGAGAGAAGAGATACATCATTTGCAGTCTCAGGAAATACAAATTTTAACATACTTCTGTTTAAAAACGATGCTACTATAAAGGGACATGTTTATGTAAACGGAGCCGGGGTGGATGCATTTAAAGTACAGTGCTCGGCGACAACGGATACAATAGTAGGTGATATGAAAACGATTACATATTCGGATGGCAGATATACATTACCTGTGTCAACCGCATCGGATTCTTATAATGTTTTTATTATTGTTCCTGATGGTTATTCTTGTGCGACATCATTGATTTCCGCTGCATGTGGTGACACTGGAATAGATTTTAATCTGACACAAACAGGGATAGAGGAGAAGAATGATGTAAAGCAATACAATGTCAGCGTAAAATTTATAAATGGAAAATTGTTTGTTTCGGGTGACAAGGGTCGTTCCGGTTCAATCGCTCTTTACGATATTATAGGTCGAAAGTTATTTTCCGAAAATATGCCGAGCGAGGATAAAACTTTTGATTTGAACTTAGAAAGAGGCGTATATTTCGCCATAATCAAAAACGGGGATGCGATAACGAGAAAAAAATTAATTAATTTGAGATAAATCGATACAATCGGGGTGGGGTTTAGTCTATCTGCCCCGATTTTTTAGATCTTAAGTGTTTCTGATAATAAGAATGAAGTTGTAGATAATTCATAGGGATTTTTTCTAAAATTAAATTTTTGATGTTTGACAAACGGCTTTTATTGTATTATATTAGCAAAGGAATGTATTGGAGGACAGATGAAGAAGATATTCGTTATAGTTGGAGCCAGACCAAATTTTATAAAAGTTGCCCCTCTTATGGAGACGCTTAAAGAGAATAAGAATTTTCAAACGATTCTTGTTCATTCCGGGCAACATTACGACTATTTCATGTCAAAGGTATTTTTTGAAGAATTAGATATCAGTGAACCGGATTATTATCTGAACGTCGGTTCCGGCAGTCAGGGATATCAAACCGCTGAAATTATAAAGTTTACAGAAGAACTTTTGGAAAAAGAGCGTCCGGATTTAATTGTTGTTGTGGGTGATGTTAATACGACAATGGCTTCCTCGATAGCAGCGTCGAAACTTTATATTAAAATTGCTCACATAGAGGCGGGACTCAGGAGTTATGACAGAACAATGCCCGAGGAGATCAATAGAGTAATAACAGATTCACTTTCGGATTTGCTCTTTACTCATTCGAGGGGAGCAAATGTCAATTTGGAAAAGGAGGGAATTGATAAGGAAAAGGTTTTTTTTGTGGGAAACATAATGATAGATACGATAGTAAATAACCTTGAAAGAATCAAAAGCAGAGAAAAATATAAAGAATTGGGGCTTGAGAGAGGGAATTTTATACTCCTTACAATGCACAGACCATCCAACGTTGATGTTAAGGAAACATTCATATCCATTATAGAAGCATTGAAGGAAATAGGGAAGAGAATCCCCATCGTTTTCCCCATACATCCGAGAACAGATAAAATGGCTAAACAATTCGGTATAAATCTCAATGAGATTCCCAATATGAAAATAATAGAGCCGCTAAGTTATATTGATCTTTTGTCTATGGAAAACGATGCTAAATGTATTATAACTGATTCCGGTGGGATTCAGGAGGAATCTACTTTCCTGAATATTCCCTGTTTTACAATAAGGGAAAATACGGAACGCCCGATTACAGAAGAAGTAGGAAGCAATACGCTTGTTGGTACAGACAAAGATAAAATTGTTGCGAGTGTGATGAAGTGTCTTGACGGGGAATGCAAATACGGAGAGATACCTGAACTATGGGATGGCCAAACAGCAAAGAGAATTGTCGAGGTAATAGAACATGAAATCATTTAAATCAGGTTTAACAATAGTAATTTTTATGTTTTTAACAATCCCGCTTTTCGGTTTTACGGTTTCATCAGGTTTAGATTACACACCGAATTACAAATGGGGGAAAAATTACTATATAAAGTTGCCTATTACGGATCGATTAAGTATAATGCCACTTTTTGTGGAATCGGAAGTCCATAAAGATGCGTATGACTACTATGCTTATTCCGGATATGCACTAACAATCGATTATGAGATACCGCTTGATTATTTGAGTCCTAAAATTTTATCCAAAATAGACTATATGTTTTATTCAAATATTTCTCTCGGATATGGTCTTGTCCGTATATATGCGCTTGAAACACCACCTCATGGAGATAGTCTGAATTATCAGCGATTTTTTAATGCCGTTTATCTTAGCGAAAGGAATGGTATAGACATTAATTCCGTATTTGCAATAGAGAATGTCAATTATATAAGCATATACAGAGACGGAGGGGTTAATTTTGTTATTTCACCATCGCTTAATTTTTCCGTTTCCTTTTGACAAATAGTTAAATTGACTATAATATTAATTGACATGAGAAGGGATTATGAATTTTAGTCGATACATTAAAAAGATTTCATCGGAAGCATTTAAATCTGTTGAAAATGAAACTGTTTCCTATATGTTATCGGATCTTTTATTAAGTGGTGCTTTTCAGGGTGGTGAGATAAATGAAGGTTTTAGAGCAAGTGAATTTTCCGATTGGCTTGAGAAGCGATTGAAGTATCAACTTGTTTTTCTAAATAGATCGGATTATTACAATTTGTTGCTAAAATCATTGTGGTATATTCAGGAAGAAAGAGGAGCATCATTTAATTCCTTTGGTCAACACCATCTTGAAAAGAAGTGGATTTCCCTTTTTCAAAAAATAACTTCTGTTATTGCATTGAAAAAATTATTCTTGAACAAATTTGGATTTCATATAATTGAACCGACATATATTTTTAAATCCTATGAGCGGTTCACAGGAATAAGTAATGCCGTAAATGGCGGGATGGAAAAATTTAATCTCGGATATTCCATAGGAATATTTAATTTTTCATTTGAAACGGGGTGGTTTTTGCTTCCGGAAGAGATTTATAAGGGGTTTGAAATATTTGTTTTTGTAAGGAATGAAATAACAAGAATTAATTTGAATGCCATTCTTGATGCCAATTGTAATTTTAGGAGGATTTTGAGGCCCTTCAGAAATTATGCTCTCATTAAAAATGCCAGTGAGTACGGCGGGTTTAACGTCGGCAACTACATATTACCCGTTTATCTGACCGGTTTTATATTTCAAAAAGACATAAAAGAAACACAACCGAAAGATATCGAATCTTTAATTAAGAACAAAAATTACAGAGGATTCTTAAAAGGGGAGGATATAAAACGCTATTTTGTCAATAACCCGAATATATCGACGAAATACATTGATGGGGGAATAAAAGGGATTTCCGACCGGAAAAATTATTTGATTATCAGTGCGGGGGCGCTAAATTGGGGAGAAAAGATGTGGGGAAGTCTTATTAAGTTACTTGCCACTTAGGTTGACATTAATTAAATTTATTATATAATCAAGTATGAGGGTTAAATGAAAGATATTGATAAAACAAAGGAACAATTATTAAACGAATTATTTGAACTAAGGGATGAAAATAGATCCTTAAAACTTTCTGTTATAGATTTAAAATTAATGAAAAACGAATTGAAAGAAAAAAATAATCTCTATCAATCCATTATGAATTTGATATCATCACCTGTTGTGATTGTATATAAAAAGGATTTCGGTTTTACTTCATGGAATAATGCGTTTATCGAAAAGTTTAATATCGATGATGAATATGTAAAAAACAACAATTTTATCGGTCTTATCGGAGGGAGAGAAGGAGAACGATTAAAAGAATTGTTATCGAAAACAAAACCTCCCAACAAAACTGATATACATTTTATCAATAAAAATGGCGAAGAAATAAAATTCAATATTCGAATAGCCAATGTAATCTACAACGGTAGAAAAGCATATTTCTTCTTTTTTGAGGAACAAATTGTGGGGAAAGAGGAAATGATAAATCTGAGTCTTGAGAAAAAGATACAAAAGCAAAATGTCGAATTGAAAGAGGTTGTCAATCAGCTTCAAAAAGAGATCATCGAGAGAATGCAAGCGGAGGAGAATTTGCAATCCTCCTTTGATAAACTAAGCAGAGTGCTTGAAGAGGCAGTCAACGCCCTTGCCTCCTCTGTTGAAAAGAGAGATCCGTATACATACGGTCATCAACGAATGGTTACACAACTCGCATGTTTGATTGCTAAGGAAATGGGACTTCCCGAAAATCAGATCGAGGGGATTAGAATAGCAGGCTCCGTTCATGATATAGGGAAGATAACTGTCCCTTCCGAAATACTAAGCAAACCGGGACGATTAACGGAAATCGAGCTTATGTTGATTAAAGAGCATCCTAATGCGGGATACGATATTTTGAAAGGAATAGAGTTCCCCTGGAAGGTTGCCGATTTTGTTTTGCAACATCATGAGAGGATGGACGGATCGGGATATCCACAACATCTTAAAGGGGATAATATATTGCTTGAATCGAGAATCCTCGGTGTTGCCGATGTTGTTGAAGCCATGTCAAATCACAGACCGTACAGGCCGGCACGGGGTTTAAACAAAGCTCTCGATGAAATAAGGAAAAACAGAGGTGTTTTATACGATCCCGATGTGGTTGATACGTGCCTGAATATTTTCGGCAGTAAAAAGTTTGAATTCGGTGTATAGTTAGTATTTTCCGGTAAATCAAAACTAGAAAAAATTCTTGACATTTATTTCTTAAAGAGTATAATTTTATCTGGAGTATGGTAGTATACTTTTTAACCGATTAACTTTTAGTGGAGGTCTCAGATGCATTTTAGTGCTGGAAATACGGGATTTATGCTGCTTGCAACAAGCCTTGTCATGTTAATGACTCCGGGGCTTGCCTTCTTTTACGGGGGACTGGTCAGCAGGAAGAGTGTTTTAACGATAATGATGCAGAGTTTTGTCTCTATGGGTATAACAACGATACTCTGGTATCTTGTCGGATATTCATTATGTTTTAGTGGTGGTATAGGAGGAGTAATCGGGAACCTGAATCATGCATTCCTAAAAGGAATTTCCATCCATCAGGCTCTGTCGGCTAATAATAATATCCCGGTGCTTGTATTCATTGCTTACCAGATGATGTTTGCCATTATAACACCGGCGCTAATAACGGGTGCATTTGCGGACAGAGTCAGGTTTCCGGCGTATATCTTGTTTCTCGTCGGTTGGCTTTTGATCGTTTATTTCCCGATGGTTCATATGGTCTGGGGAGGCGGAATATTACAGAAATGGGGAGTCCTCGATTTCGCAGGAGGAATCGTTGTACATGCAATCGCAGGTATGGCGGCTCTTGCCTCTGTATTTTATATTGGGAAACGAAAGGTCAAAGCACATGGTCCACACAGTATTCCCCTTGTTGCTCTCGGGACTGCACTGTTATGGTTTGGCTGGTACGGTTTTAATGCAGGCAGCGAGTTAAAGGTGGATTCGATTACTGCTCTGGCATTCTTGAATACCGATATTGCGGCATCTTTTGCCGCAATAACATGGTTAATAATCGAAAGGGTAAGAACAAAAAAACCCAAGATGCTCGGGATGTTGACGGGAGCCGTTGCAGGACTTGCCACAATAACACCTGCTGCAGGATATGTCTCTCCAACAATGGCGGTTATTATAGGTATTCTCGCAGGGACAATTTGTTATATAGCTGTTGAAATAAAGAACAAAGCGAAGTGGGATGATGCTCTTGATGTATGGGGAGTACATGGCGTTGGAGGTACTACGGGTGTTATACTTCTCGGATTATTGGCGTCCAAAGCAGTTAATCCGAACGGTGCAAACGGTTTGTTCTTTGGTGGGGCTGATTTCTTCTGGAAGGAAACAATTTCCGTTATTTTGGCAGGAGCATATGCTTTCTTCATATCGTATATTATGCTTGCAATCATTAACAAGTTTACAAAGGTAAGGGTTACGGAAGAAGAAGAAGAGGATCTCGATGAAAGCATTCATGGAGAACAGGCTTATATTTAGGTAGCAATTTATAAACCGGAGCATTTTATAGTAGGATGTTCCGGTTTTTTCATATAATATGCTTGTTAAGATTCGAAAGATGATTTCTTCCCTCTGTTCAATTTACTTCAAAATTTTTTAACATATTGAAAAATCGCGATTGAAGTGTTATATTTAATGAGGTGTTTTTTTTAGGAGATAGAATGACAGTTAACAGTGGATGGGGTTATTTTCTGCTCATTTTAACCGGATATGTAATTGGGAGTATTCCCTTCGCAGTTTTAAT
Source organism: Pseudomonadota bacterium (assembly GCA_011682715.1). GTDB lineage: Bacteria > Hydrothermota > 32-111 > QNBC01 > QNBC01 > QNBC01. The sequence continues at coordinate 7,415 of JAACEC010000002.1, read as the reverse complement.
TGGCAAATTAAAAAATGTAGATGTAAGGGAAAAGGGGAGTAGAAATCCGGGTGCTGCTAATGTTTCTCATACATTGGGCTTTAAATTCGGGATCGTTGTCGGGGTGCTCGATGCATTAAAATCGGCTGTCCCGGTTTTTCTCATAAATAGATTTATGAACCTTCCTCCCTGGGTATTTATTATATTTTCCGTCAGTTTTATCCTCGGTCACAATTATTCGATTTTTTTGAAATTTAAAGGAGGAAAAGGCATCTCAACCGCCATGGGAGTTGTTGTTGCCGTGACACCTGTTAGTTATCTGGTTGGTATGATAGTTCTCATTATCTTTACGATAAAAAAACAGATTGCACCGGGTATGTTGGTATTGTTTTCTTTAATACCACTTTTGAACCTATTGTTTTACCATAATGTAGTTTACTTTATTCTTGGGCTTGTCATATGGTTTATTCTTGTTTTTCGAAGAATAACATGTACAAGTAATTATTCGAAAGAAGCTGTATCTAATAAGTTTATTTATGATAATGAAGAAAAAACGGTAGCAAAAATTGTATCGTTGAAGGGGTGATCAGAAAAATGGAGAAGATTCCGACAATACTTATAATTGAAATGTTAAAATCAGGGCTCGATACACTTTATAAATACAAAAATTATGTTAACTCGTTGAATGTTTTCCCTGTTCCCGATGGGGACACCGGTTCCAATATGTATGTTACGCTAAAGGATGCTCTCGAAGGTGTCGGTAGCAGAGAGAATAAAGGTTTTAAAAAAATAATTAATAATGCGATTTATTCGAGTAGAGGGAACTCGGGTACGATTCTTTCGATGTTTTTAAAAGGTTCTTTATCGAGTTTAAATAATGATAAATATATATCCGATTATGATTTCGTAAAAGCCTTTTGTAGCGGTTGCAAATCCGCTCGTAAATGTCTTGATAAACCTGTAGACGGAACCATAATAACCGTTATGGAAGCAGCGAGGGAGAGAATAAGGCAAGATTATGATAGGGGAGAAGAGTTAGATATTATTTTAAAAAACGGACTAAAAGAAGCGCAGGAGACTTTAAAAAAAACGCCCGATATGTTGCCAATTTTAAAAAAGGCAAATGTAGTAGATGCAGGAGGACAGGGGTTTGTTTATATACTTCAGGGGATGTACGAGAGATTTGATCAGGTATATAGAGAGGGAAATGTTAAAAAAGAAAAAAACAGTTTCGGAAGTTTTGCACTATCCGGTATAAAGGCGAATTTAAATCATACATTGAATAATTTAGCAGAAAATATAGTAATAAAAAATATAGGAAATATTTATAGCAATTTCCGTTTGCCTAACATAACAAAAATATGGAGAAGAGATATAGCGTTTAAATACGATGTTGAGTTCATAACTAATGTAACAGGAAAAGAGAAGGAAATTACTTCGATTTTAAGAAAATACGGGGATAGTATTATTGTCGTTGAAACGGATGTTGCAACGAAAGTCCATGTTCACACGAATGAGCCGGAAAAGGTATTCGAAGAAATATCTAATAAAATAGGGGAATTAAGAAACAAAACGGTAGAGGATATGGACCAGCAGAGGAACGATGTAATAACAAAATTTCAGAAGGATTATCAGATTGTGGTTTTGATTAAGAATTACGGATTTGAGAAGATCATAAGGGATTTTAATGTGGATAATATTTTTCATGTAAACAATCCATCTGTGAATGAAATTGTCAAATTGATAGATATAATTGATGGCGGGAAAATTATCTTTCTTGTTGCTGATAATAATCTCGAAATTGTGACAAAACAAGCTCTTGCCAATGCGGAGAAAGAGGGAAAAGTGATGTCATTCAAAAATGAAGTTTACCTTTTGAATGCGATTATCAATTACAATCCCGAAGATCAATACGAGGATACTCTGAAAAAGATACATATACCGGAGAATTTCAAGGCAGTTACAATTACAGAGAGTGCTAAAGATTGTGTTTTTGACGGGAAAAAATTGAAAAAAGGGGAATTCATTGCCGTTACAGGTGAGAATATAATAGCATCGTCATTAAAGTTGGATAGATGTATAGATGATGCTATAAGCGGAATAAAAGCGGAATTTAGTAGTCTTGTAACGATGTATGTGGATGAAAGGTATGCCAATCAAGCGATTTTGGAAAAAATTAAATCAAAACAGAAGCAGATGGAATTTGATATTTATAATGTTGGAAAAACTAATTTTATAATGATTATGTCCGTGGAATAATAGATTTATGTCGTATAATTCGGAGGCAATATGATAAAAGTTATAGTAGATGATGCTGCGGTATTCGGGGAAGAGCTAAGAGAAGAGTATGATATTACGGTGTTGAATCACCCGGTTTATTTCGGTGAAGAGGAGGTCGCAAACCTTGATTATTCCGTATTTTGTGAACGAATGAAAAAGGGGGAAGTTTCGAGAACGACTTTGATTTCTCCAGGTGTTTTTAAGGATATTTATGAGAGAAACAGAGATAACCCTATTATTTCCGTACATCTTTCAAGCGGATTAAGCGGAACGATACAATCGGCGCGAATAGCTGCCGAGGAAACAGGGAGGCAGGATATACAGATTGTGGATTCTTTGATGACTCTTTCCGGAGAGGCTCTTCTGGCTTTTCTTATTGCAAAAAGGGCAAAGGAAGGTGCGAGTTTTGACGAACTGAAGAAGATGGCAACAGAAATACGAGACAGAATAAAATTGTACTTTACAATAGAAAATCTTACATATCTTGAAAGAACAGGGCGTCTGAGCAAAGGGAAAGCTATGATGGGTAATCTTTTTAGAATAAAACCGGTTTTAACATTGGACAGAGAAGGGAAAATAATTCCGTTTGATAAGGCGAGAACGAATGTTCAGGTTATAAACAAAATACTTGATGAGGGGAAGAGGTATGAGTATATTTTTATAAACCGTTCGTGCTATTCCGATTTAAAGGATAGCACTGTTACAATGTTAAAAGAAAAATGTGAGCATCTCTATATTGCCGGTATGAACAATACTTGTCTCACTTATACGGGACCGAGGGCATGGACAATTGCAATGTATTAATCGTTAAAATGAAAAATTTAATTGACACTATAATCATGTAATGTTATAATAGCCAAAAGTGTAAGGAGGCTGAAATGTTATTGTCATATATGTCAGATGAGCTTGTTGTCACGGAGATAAAGGGTAAAAACAAAAACGATGTTATTGAAGAATTAGTGGATGTTTTCGATAAAGCCGGAGTGCTTGATAATAAGAAGAATTTTCTATCGGCAATTGTAAAAAGAGAGAATGTTGAAACAACAGCTATAGGTAAAGGAATAGCCATCCCTCACGGAAGATCGGAAGATGTCAAGAAAATGGCAATTCTATTTGCTCGCTCAAAAGAAGGTATAAATTTCAGATCGTTGGACAAGAAGCCCGTTAATATTATTTTTATGATTGCAGCGCCGCTCAATGTAAATAAGGAATACTTACAAACAATTGCAAGAATAGCTCGTTTACTCAGGCATGAAGACATAAAAGAGCAGTTGATAAATGCAGCAGGGAAAGAGGAAATTTTGAATATCATTAAGGATTTTGATGGTAAATATCCCGTGCAGGGTAAAGTTGAAACAAAGGACGGTAGAGTTATTCATGGAAAATAACTATCTGCTTATCATTGTTTTAAACAAAGAGGAGTATGAAGATGATATATCTTCTGCTCTTATTGAAGTCGGTATTACCGATGCAACAATAATAGATAGTGAAGGTTTGAGGCAGGTTCTTGCAAAGGGGATACCGATATTTGCCGGTTTTAAATTCGGACTCGAAGGTTCCAGACCGTATAATAAAGTCATTTTGGGAATAACGGATGATCCAAATGTCATTGAAGAATTAGCCGTAATTTTACAAGATTCCGATATCGATTTTAATGAACCCGGTGCCGGTAGAATGATGACAATAAAACTTGAATCCGTAATAGGCAATCCCCCTGAAATATACGAATAGAGATGTACAAGTTAAAGCTATTAAAATATCGACTTGTTAACCCGAATGGCTATAATCTTATTTTTGGACAATCTCATTTTATTAAATCTATTGAAGACATTTATGAAGTTTTAATGACCACAAACCCTGAGGGTAAATTTGGTGTCGCTTTTTCGGAAGCATCGCCTCCTTATCTTCTCAGGCATGAGGGAACGGATAGCGAGTGTGAAGAACTTGCCGTTAAAAATCTTATGGAAATAAAAGCCGGGCATACGTTTTTGATATTTTTGAAAAATATCTATCCCATAAATGTTTTAAACGCTATTAAGAATCTTCAGGAGGTTTGCACCGTTTTTACAGCAACGGCAAATGAGTTGGATGTTGTTATTGCCGAAACGGAGCTTGGCAGGGGAATTATGGGTGTGGTTGACGGAAAATCGGTTGTTGCAAGCGAAGGGGAAGAAGATAAGAAAAAGAGGAGAGAGCTACTCCGTAAAATTATAGGGTATAAATTTTAATTGAAGAAATTACATATCTTTTTTAAATAGTCTTTAAAAGCATTAATACTTGTAAAATTATCGTTAATCAGGACATCACCGGAGCGAATGTTAATACTTTGAATATCAATTCTCTTCAAAGCCTCCTTTTTAGACAACCCCTTTTTCATCAAGCGGTTTAACCGAATATCTTTCTTCGCTGAAACGAACAAAATCACATCGAGGAATCGTTCTAATTTGTATTGATGTAAAATAGCCATTTCAAGGATTATATTATCGTTACGGTTCAATTCTTCAATTATTTTGCTTCTGAACGGGGAGTAGAAAATCCTGTTTAATGCCGTAAGGTATTTTTTGTTCGAGAAAACAATCTCTCCGAGTATTATTCGATTAACTTTATTATTTACAATAACGGATTCGCCGAATTTATCCTTCAGTTTTTCTTTGATCTCGGGAGTTTCTATGATTTCATGCCCTATTTCATCAGCATTAATTCGAGGAATACCGAGACATTCGGAAAGATATGAGGCAACGAGCGATTTTCCGGAAGCAATAGGTCCTGTGATCCCGATTTTCATTTCGAAGCCTCGAACCACGATTCCCCGCTACCGACCGTAACGATGAGGGGAACATCCAGATGAATTGTATTCTCCATGATGTTTTTAATGACATCAATTTCTTTTGTATGAGTTTCTTTGATTTCAAATATCAGCTCGTCATGGATCTGTAAGAGCATTTTAACATACTTTGAATCACCGTATTTCTTATAAATATCTATCATTGCCATTTTTATAAGTTCTGCTGCCGAGCCTTGAATAGGCGTATTAATGGCTATTCTCTTTGCGAACTCGAACTCGTTTTTGTTTTTACTGTTAATGGTAGGAATATAGCGTCTTCTTCCCTTTAATGTTTTTACATATTTGTTTTCTTCTGCTAATTTTATTGTGTCGTCTATCCATTGTTTAACACCTATATAGTTTTTAAAGTAATTGTCGATAAACAGTTTTGCTTCATTCAACGATATATTGAGTTCTTTGGATAACCCGTACGGACTCATACCATACATTATACCGAAATTGATAACCTTTGCTTTTCGTCTCATGTCGGATGTGACGAGGGATTCTTCTATCCCAAAAATCAGAGCAGCCGTTTGCTTGTGAATATCAAGTCCCGTATTAAATGCCTCCGTAAGGTTTTTATCCTTCGACATATGTGCCATGATTCTCAACTCTATTTGTGAATAATCGAAAGAAACGAGTTTATAATTTGGAGATGCGACAAATATTTTTCTCAAACGTTTTCCCTCTTCCGAGCGTGCCGGTATATTTTGAAGGTTCGGGTTGTTTGATGAAAGTCTACCGGTGTCAACATTTATCTGATTGTATGTTGTATGGATTCTGTTATCCGATGCAATAAAGGAAGGGAAACTATCGAGGTACGATGTTTTGAACTTTGTATATTCACGATAATCGATAATAAGTGAGGGGAGAGGATGGAATTTTGACAGTTTTCTCAGTGTCTCGTTATCCGTTGAGATCCCTGTTTTTGTCTTTTTGACAACGGGGAGCTTCAATTCTTCAAACAGTACCGTCGCGAGTTGTTTCGGAGAATTGAGATTATCTCTTTTGTATACACTTTACATTTATCGACTATTGCTTCAATTTTTTTTGTGAATTCGTTTCTTATGGATTCCAATACATCCGCGTCAACAAGTATGCCGTTATATTCCATAAGGGCAAGTACCTCAGCAAGCGGTAGTTCCAGCTGCTCATACAGATTGCTAAGAGATAGCTGTTCGAGTTTTTCATTTATGGCATGCCATAGGTTGGAACTGTTCTTGCCAAGGAGCGAGATTGTATATTTATTATCTCTGATATTTACAGGGTGACCGACTTTTATTAATTCAGATAAGATATTTGCCTCCGATACCCGTTTCTTACCTCCAAAAATTAGTGACGAAGCAATATTTATATCATCGATTGTAACATCGACATTAAGATTTTCAGAGAATCTAAACCGATAGATTCTCTTTGCATCGTTTGAAACGATATGCTTGGACCTTGGTAGGACAAAAGATAATATATCCTTTTCAAGGCTACTATCATATAGTTTAACCTCATCTCCGTTTGCAAAGGAAATAAATCTGTTTGAAAAAAATAGAGAAATCTCTTTTTCAATCGGTAACTCCGGTTTAAAATCCGATTCGACATCTAATTTATTCACGTTCTCGGAAGCGGGCTCAAAAAGGGTGAGCTGTTCCTCTTCGCTCTTTGAGAATTCCTTTACAAGCGACCAGAGTTCAATCTTGTAGAACAGGTAAAATAGAGTCCGTATCGGTTGTTTTACGCAAGTATTCCTCGATATTACCAACATTGAGATGATCGTTGAGCTTGATTAGTGTTAAAGCCAGATTCAATTGATCTTTGTACTTTTCCAGATTTTCCTTTATTTTTTTTGATTTCATTTTTTTGGTATTCTCGTATATCCTCTCAATGTTTCCGAAATCACGCAGGAGGTAGGATGCCGTTTTTGGACCGATACCGGGGACCCCGGGGATATTATCGGAAGTATCCCCTATTAGGGCGAGATAATCTACAATCTGGTAGGGATATACACCGTATTTTTCATAAATTTTCGTTTCATCCATTAGAATTTCCGGTTTCGATGGCGTTGCAATATTGATACGCTTATTTACGATTTGTGCAATATCCTTGTCCGAAGATATTATTATTGTTTTTTTGTTGTTTTGCCTTGCTAATGAAGATATAATATCATCCGCTTCATATCCCTCCATTTCAATAAAATTGAATCCCATAGCGGAAACCAGTTTTGCAATTACTGGGATCTGTGATAACAACTCGTCGGGGATTTTCTGTCTTGTTGCTTTATATTCCGGGTAGAGTTCCGCTCGCTTTGTCTTTCCCTTTGCATCGAAACAAAATGCTATGT
>JAACEC010000055.1 GCA_011682715.1 Pseudomonadota bacterium | reverse complement strand
AATTAAGAGACAAACTGCTTGTTATCTCAACATTAATTGAGGCAAATCTCGATTTCCCCGAAGAAGAGGACATCAATTTTGATAAAATCGAAACATTGAGTGTCATTTCCAAAGCAGAAGATATGTTGGAACACCTCATAAGAAAAGATGAAAACAACATACTTATGAAAAGGGGGTTGACCGTAATAATCACAGGAAAACCTAATGTAGGAAAATCAAGCCTCTTTAATCTGCTACTTTCCAGAGAAAAGGCTATTGTTACCAATATACCCGGTACCACAAGGGACGTTCTCGAAGGATGGATAAACATTCACGGAATACCTGTTCTCATCAAAGATACCGCCGGGATAAGAAACACAGAAGATCCCATAGAAAAAATAGGCATAGAAAAAACGGAGAGAGAAATCGAGAATGCTCATTTAGTATTGGCTCTATTTGATGGTTCAAGACATTTTGATGACGACGATACTCTTCACCTGACATTTTTAAAGAAGGCGAAGAATTTGTTTTATATTTTAACGAAAAATGACCTGACGGGAAAATTCGAAGAAGATAGATTGCCGAGAATAGAAGCTAAAATTGACTGTAGAGACAAGGATTCCGAGGGAATCATCACAAATCTTATACTAAAATTTATTGCGAATAAAAGGTTTTCATTGAATTTAAACGGTCGCATTACCGAAAAACTTAAAAACGCTCAAACATATCTTGCAAAAACAAGATCGATTATAGAACATAACGAAGGACTGGAACTCGCTTCGGAAGAAATAAAAGAGGCAATAAGAAATTTGTCATCTGTAACAGGGGAAATCACCTCAGATGATATACTAAATAACATTTTTTCATCTTTTTGTGTTGGCAAATGAACGGTAGTAACTTCTCTTCCCCCTTCCGCTATTTTCTTGAGGCAAAATTCTCTTTACCGAAATTTCCACGGAGTCGTTCAATCTGTTCTCCTTGATCCAATGAAAGAAATCATCATTTACGTCTATCCCCATATTACTTAGCAATTTATAGTTATTCCTGCTGTTGCGGTACTTTATATACAACTTCGTATTTCCCCTGTATTTTTTCGCAACGGACTCATAAAGCTCTACATTATTGATATTCCCTTCGGAGAAGTTAAACGTAACTGAACTAATCAATTTTTTGAAATCATCTTTCAAATTCATTAATGACGAGATTTCGATTTGTTGTTTTTCCCGTGAGTTGTCGTAATACCCCGCGGCAATAACATACTTATCCTCTTTTATCAGATTCTTATACTGTTCATACGTTTGCGGAAAAGCCACAGCCGTAATTTCCCCCGTCAAATCCTGAATATTGAATATCGCCATCTCTTTCTGCGATTGAGTCTTTTTAATCTTCACATTGCCGATAACACCACCTATAACAATCCATTGCCTCTCCTTCACATTCTCCAATTTATCAATGGAGTAGGTAGTAACAAGATTCAGAATCTCTTCGTATCTTTCGAGAGGATGACCGGTGAAAAAAAATCCGTATATCTCTTTCTCAAACATAAGCTTTTCGGAATCATCCCACTGTTTGATAGGTATCATATTTGGTTCGAGATAATCCCCTTCCGACGTTTCGAAGAGGGAAAGCCCCCCCTGCTCTATGCGTTTCTTCGTCTTTGAAGCGTAGTCGAACATTGTGGGAAGATTACCTAACAGTTCCGCCCGATTAGGGGCAATGGTATCAAAAGCACCTGCCTTTATCAGCGATTCTACCACTTTTTTGTTTATTTTACTCAGGTTTATCCGTTTTAAAAAGTCCAAAAATCCTTTGAAATCCCCGTTCTTTTGCCTCTCCATGATTATCATTTCGGATGCCTTCGTTCCTACGTTTTTCAACGCATTAAATGGATAGAATATCGTTTTGCCATCGGTTGTAAAATTGATATCACTTGAATTGATATCCACTCTGCTTATATGTATATTTAACCTGCGTACCTCTTTTATGGCTTTAACGATTTGATCGATATCCCCTATAAAAGAGGTCAAAATCGAAGCCATAAACTCGGCGGGATAATGAGTTTTGAGATATGCTGTTCTATAAGAAAGAACGGCGTACCCGGCAGCATGGGATTTATTGAATCCGTACTGGGCAAACGGTTCCATTATACTGAATACTTTATCGGCAGTTTTCTCGTCAACGCCGTTTCTCTTTGCCCCTTTTATAAACTTTATCTTCATATCTTGCATTACATCAAATTTTTTCTTCCCCATGGCTCTTCTCAAAATATCCGCCTCCCCCAACGAAAATCCTGCAAGGATATTTGCGGCCATCATTATCTGTTCCTGGTATATCATGTAACCGTATGTTTCTTTTAACAGGTCTTCTAATTTGGGATGCGGATACTTTATCTCCTCTTTTCCCCTTTTCCTCGCTATGAGTTCCTTGATATCAATGGTCTTTAAAGGTCCCGGTCTGTAATACGAAATCATGAATATGAGCTCTTTCATATTGGTCGGTTTCACCCTTTTCAGATACTGCCTCATCCCATCATTTTCCAATTGGAAGACACCGTACGTATCTCCCCGCTGAATCAGGGTAAAGGTTGCCTTATCATCTCTCGACAATTTACTGAAATCCAATTTTTTGCCGTAATCCTTTTCTATCATTTTAACCGCTCTGTTTATGACGGTAAGGTTTCTCAACCCAAGAAAATCAACTTTCAAAAGCCCTATTTTTTCAATATTCTTCATTGAATATTGTGTCGTCGGCACTACGGATTTTTTATTCTGATCCCAATACAGAGGGGTAAAATGGGTTATATCCTCCGGGCTTATGACAACGCCGGATGCATGAGTCCCCGCCTGCCTCGTTATATTTTCGAGCCTTGAAGCTAACTCCACAAGTTTCTTTATCTTTTCCTCTTTTTCCTTAAGTCCTCGAAGTTGTTCTATCTTCTCAAAGGCTTCCGCTACGGTATAACCTTCATTGTATTTATCGTAAATTTTCGTAATTTCGTTAACTGTATTGTAAGGAATATCCAGGACCCTGCCCACGTCTTTTATAGCCATTTTCGTTTTCATTTTACCGTATGTAATTATTTGAGCTATATTATTCTCTCCGTATTTTTCCTTAAGGTATTTAATCATATCATCCCTTCTCGTATCCTCGAAATCGATATCCACATCGGGCATGGTAATTCTCTCGGGATTCAAGAAACGCTCAAATATCAAGTTGAATTCGAGGGGGTCCACATCGGTGATACCGAGAGAATAAAGAACGATACTTCCCACGGCGGAACCTCTCCCAGGACCTACGCTTATCTTCTTCTCTTTTGCGGTATTTATAATATCACGTATAATAAGGAAGTAGCCTGCAAATCCCATTTTTCGGATTATCTCCAATTCATAATCCGCTCTTTCTTTAATTTTGACATTCAACTCACCGTATCTTTCCCCTAATCCCGCGTATGTCAGCTGTTTCAAATAGTCATCCGTATCCTCATAGTCCTCGGGTATATCAAAATGAGGCAGATGAACGACCTTCGGATCAAGTTCCAGAATGAGATTGCACTTCTGTGCAATGTTGTATGTATTCCTGATTGCTTCGGGATAATCCTTAAACAGTTTTTTCATCTCTTCGGGAGATTTAAAATACAATTCGTTACTCTCAAAACGCCAACGGTTCTTATCGTTCAGTTTCCTCTTAGTCTGAATGCAGATCAGGGCATCATGGGCGTATATGTCATCCTTACTCAAATAATGGACATCATTGGTGGCTACAATGGGAATGTCAAATTTTCTGGCTATTTTTACAAGACCTTCATTGACAATTTTGTTTTCCTTCATTCCCACATCCATCAATTCCAGGTAATAATCCCCTTCCTCGAAAATTTTCTTATACTCCAATGCACTCTTTTCTGCCTGCTCCATATCGTTCTTGAGAATATAATAGGCAATCTCTCCTTTAATGCATGCACTCATTCCGATTAAACCTTTTGAATATTTTTTCAGTATTTCTTTATCGATTCGGGGATGGTAATAAAATCCTTCAAGATAAGAAAGTGAAGAGAGTTTCATCAGATTCTGATAACCGTTTATATCCTTTGCGAGTAAAACGATATGGAATGCCCCGTCATTCAGCGTTTCCCATTTCTTTTTCGAGAATCTCGATTCGTGAGCGATATACGCTTCAATTCCTATAATAGGTTTTATTCCCACGGACATCGCTTTCTCGTAAAAATCTATGGCGCCGAACATATTCCCGTGATCGGTAATAGCCACGGCAGGCATATTGTATTCAACGGCTTTTTTTAATAGATCGGATATTCGCGTAGCCCCGTCAAGGATACTGTATTCCGTATGAACGTGCAAATGTACAAAAGGTGTTTCAATTTCCATATTTATACACTTTTACGAATTTTATTCTCTGCTCTTGCATCTTTATAATCTTTAACTTTATTGGAGGGACCTCAATAACCTCGTCATTTTGAGGGATTCTGTCGATGTGATGGTATATTAATCCACCCAACGTGTGATACTCCTCCTCCTCAAAATTCGTTTTGAAAATCTTATTGAAATCTTCGAGTTCTATCTTCGCATCAACAATATACGATCCGTCTTTTAACTTCCTATAGAGCAACTCTTCCTGGTCAAATTCATCCTTCAGTTCACCGACGATCTCTTCGATCAGATCTTCAAGAGTAACCAAGCCGCTTATTCCGCCATATTCATCAACAACAAAGGCTATTGAAATATTATTTGCCTGAAACTCCCTAAGAGTGGAAAGAACGGTTTTATAACCTGGGATATAAAACGGCTGCCGTGCTAAATCGCATGCATAGTACTTTTCCTCAACACCCCATAATTTCAAAATATCGGTTGCGTAAATTATACCGAGGAGATCATCAAGGTTCTTTACGTAAACGGGGAGTTTGGAATGTCCCGATTTTATTATCACCTCCACAAGAGCCTCAATGGGTTGGTCGTATTTTACAGCAAATATATCCACTCTGGGAATCATAACATCAAATACCGGTGTATCACCTATTTCAAAAACACTTCTTATCAGTTCCGTCTCGTCAGCCGTTATTATACCGGCTTCCTCTCCCCTCGTAAGAATATCCTGAATATCCTTCTCGGTTTTTATCTGATTTTCTTCTCTTCTCAGTATCTTATTCAGTATTTTTTTTATCTTCATTGGGTTTCCTTATTTTAACTTCGTCCGGATGAATTATACCGCCGGACACAATTATCTTAAGCGCCCACTCCACGGAGACATCGAGATATAAAATCTCACTTTCCTTTACAATTAGGAAAAATCCGCTGGTCGGGTTAGGCGTAGTCGGTATAAAGATACTTAAACGTTTCTCCCCTTCGATATTCAACCAATTTACCACATCTGTAACAAATCCGATTGTGTAACCCCCATTTCTCGGAAATTCAATAAGCACCGCCTCTTTAAATGACGTTTTCTTCTTAAACAACGTTTCGCTAAGCGACCGCGCTGAACTGTAGATCGAATTTATAAGAGGGGTTTTCATGAATATCCTATCAAACAGTGATGTAATCCATCCGCCCAGCAACGTATTCGTAAAAAATCCTATGAAATACAGCAATAGGAAAAGAATAACGAGCCCGATAAATGTTATGGCAAATTGCGGGAGAAAGTTTAGCTGAGGTAAATACTTTATGAATTTCAAAAACATAAATGTAAATTTGTTATAAATAAAAAGAAAAATAATTACGGTTACAGCAAGAGGTAAAATGGCTACAAAACCACTAATGATATTATTTTTAAAACTAAACTTCATGACAATTTATGAATTTTTAGGAGATTTGTGCTTCCCTTCTCACCGAATGGTAAACCTGCCGTTATACAAACTGTTTCTCCCGAAGAACAGTAACCAAGACTTTTTACTATTGAACTTACATCTTTAATTGCCGTATCAAAACTGGTAAAATAGTTTATAACTTCTGCATAAACTCCTCTGACAAGAGAAAGCCGCCGAGCAATTTTCCTATCTCCGGTAAGGGCTATTATCGGTACGGACGGCCTGTTTCTTGCAACTGCCAGAGCTGTGCCACCCGATTGGGTAAAAGCGACGATCTTGCTTATGTTCGGTTCTTCGGAGATCTTTTTCGCCGCATTTGCTATGCTAAAAGAAATGGTTTTATCATCGAACGTACTGTATTGAATTCTATTTTTCCTTATAAATTTTTCGCTTTCAAAAGCTACATCAACCACCGTTTTTATTACTTTTACCGGGAACTTCCCTACAGCTGTTTCCTCCGATAAAAGAAGCGCATCGGCTCCTTCAACAATAGAATTCGAAACATCTGTAACCTCCGCCCTTGTGGGAATTGAATTTGTTACCATCGATTCCATCATCT
>JAACEC010000186.1 GCA_011682715.1 Pseudomonadota bacterium | reverse complement strand
ATTCTTCCCGTTCTAATTCTAATTTTTGTTTTTACGTTCGTAATGGATATTTTTTTCCCCGCGGAAAAGCTCGCAAAACTCTTTAAAAACGGAAAAAGGTCAACACTTTGGATTATAACGATCGTTGCTGGTATAATTTCGACCGGTTCAGTGTACCTATGGTTTCCGCTTTTGAAAGATCTTCAGCAAAAGGGGATGTCTCCGGAACTGACTGCGGTATTTATTTTTAACAGGGCAATAAAGTTGCAACTGCTGCCTATAATGATTCTTTACTTCGGATTGAAATATGTTGTAACTCTAACGGTCATTATGATAATCTTCTCGGTTTTATACGGGTTTGTATTCAAGTTATTTTACAATTTAAAATCCAATTAACATATAAAACATCTCGTTAAGAGATGTCTTATATATTAATCCTTAATGCGCCCGGCAGGATTCGAACCAGCAACCTGCGGAACCGGAATCCGCCGCTCTATCCAGTTGAGCCACGGGCGCTTAGAGTTATCTTATTTTCTTTTTATGTCTATTGGCTTTTCTTCTTTTTTTGCGTTTGTGCGTAGCAATTTTTTTACGTTTTCTCTTTTTACCGCAGGGCATCTGTACTCCTTTTGTTAAATGTTATTCTATTTCTCGCTTAATAATTTCTTCAATATTTTTGATGGTTTAAAGACGGGAACCAGCCTGTCCGGTATCGTTATCTCTTTTTGTGTTTTTGGATTGCGAGTTACTCTACCCTTCCTATGTTTATTTTTAAACACGCCCAGTCCTCTTAGTTCAATTCTATCGTTGTTTTTTATAGAATCTTGGACGGCTTTGATAAACTCATTGAGAACAAGGGCAACATCTCTTTTCTCAATGCCTGTTTTCTCGACTATCGCTTCAACAATATCTGCTTTAGTAATTGTCATTAACATCCTCCATTTTTATAGTGTATTTATTACCACATTGATGGGATTATGTCAAGGTATGTTATTACATAAGATAGGTGAAGGGGGAAAATAAAATTTACGCCGGGATTATATTTTAGCCGTTCTTGTGTTGTATCCCTTCTCCTTAAATGGTTGCAATTCGTCCATGTATAATTTTCCCAACTCTTTCAGTTCGTCTCTGTAATTTATTTTTTTCTTTTCATCCTGTTTAAGTTCGGCGAGAATCTCATACTTGAAATTTTCCTCTCCGTAACTGTTCCAGTCCTTTTGAAGTTTTTTATTTCTATGGGTGCCTAATTGCAATTCCATTCTTTGCCTGTTCCAAATTGCATCCAGATCCATGCTGTTTCCGACGAATATCTTACCATTTACTGTATTTCTTATTTGATAAATACCCATTCTAAACTTTCGTTTCTTGTACTCATCCTTAATTTCTTTTCGGGTTTTCATTTTGTTGTGCCCTCCTAATGGACTAGTGCTGTTTAAATTATCATTCTAACATAATGCTATAACAAACCAAATCGAATGTCAAGCTCTCAGGAGTTGTGTTATAAATAATTTGAATTCACCTGTCAAAAAGCATTGGGATTAATTTAGACTGTTTTAAAAGGAGATGAAATTACTCATCAGCTGCTTGATGTGTTCGCCAAATTTCCTAAAGTTTTATTGACACAAAATAAAATTTATTCTATCATTAGTATATGAAAGAACAGCATAGGGAAAATTGGGATTCTCGAATGGCTTTCATTCTCGCTGCCATAGGTTCGGCAGTGGGGCTCGGAAATATATGGCGATTTCCCTATATAGCGTATAAATACGGTGGCGGTGCATTCATAATCCCCTATATTATAGCTCTATTAACAGCAGGTATTCCCATTCTTATTCTTGAATTTGCGTTAGGGCACAATTCCGAAAAAGCAGCTCCCGAAGCATTTGGTTTTTTTAATAAAAAATTCAAGTGGATAGGTTGGTGGGCGGTGCTCATAGGAATGAGCATTGTTGTTTACTATGCTGTTATAATGTCATGGTCTCTCATCTATCTCGGGAAGTCATTCAGCCTCGCCTGGGGGAATGCAACAGACAGCTATTTTTTTAATAATCTGCTTCATCTTTCGAAATCTCCTTCCGAGATCGGTGGTGTTGTATGGCCCATATTTTGGGGACTTATAGCAGTTTGGATCTGGATTTACTTCAGTATTATAAAAGGGGTAAAGAGCGTAGGAAAGGTAGTTTATGTGACGGTTGTTTTTCCCTGGATTATCTTGCTGATTCTCATAATCAGAGGCATAACACTTCCCGGAGCGATGAAGGGACTTTCATTTCTTTTTACACCGAATTTTGAGGCACTTAGGCACTTAAAAGCCCAGAAGTATGGATAAATGCCTATTCACAGATATTTTTTTCCCTTAGTATTGGTTTTGGGGTAATGATTGCATATGCTTCATATCTGCCTAAGAAGTCCGATATTATAAACAATGCCTTTCTTATCGGTTTTGCCAACAGTGCGACGAGTTTGCTTGCATCAATTGCGATATTTTCAACATTGGGGTACCTGTCTCTACAGAGAGGAGTCCCTGTAGCAAAGGTTGTTGCAAGCGGTCCCGGCCTGGCATTTGTCACATATCCGGCGATTATAAACCTATTTCCCTTTGCAAGAGAGATCTTTGGCTTTCTGTTTTTCACAATGCTTTTGACTCTTGGCATAGATTCGGCATTTTCTCTTGTAGAGGCATTTTCGGCGGCTGCTCTTGAAAAGTGGAAAATATCGAGGGCTCTTATGAATTTCATTATAGCAGCGATTGCTATTATCCTCGGTGTTCTATTCTCTACGAAATCGGGGCTTTACTGGCTTGATATATTTGATCACTATCTATCCGTTTACGGGCTTTTAATAATAGGTGTCCTTGAGACGCTATTTGTAGGTTATATTGTTGGACCAAAAAAACTCAGAAATTATGCAAACGAGAGATCTGATTTTTCAATAGGCAGATGGTGGGATGCTATGATAAAATATTTAATACCCTTTGTCCTTATCATTATTTTGATTTGGAATATAAGGGATGAAATTGTCAAACCTTATGGCGGCTACTCGAGAGGGGCTTTATTAATAGGATTATCAATATTGGTGGCTACGTTTATAGTTGCCATTGTACTTTCCATATCA
>JAACEC010000054.1 GCA_011682715.1 Pseudomonadota bacterium | reverse complement strand
TCTCAAAAAGAGATTAAGATAGAAGAATTGAATGATTTTAAAAAAATATTGGAGTAGGGATGTACGAGACAAAATTAAGAACACATACATGTGGTGAATTAAAAAAAAGCAGTGACGGGCAGAATGTAGTTCTTGCCGGTTGGGTGAAAAAAAAGAGAGATCACGGAGAGATAGTATTCATAGATTTGAGGGACAGGTACGGTGTTACTCAGGTAATAATAGAAAAGGAGAGAAGAGACCTAAAAGAGCAGGTGAAAAATGTAAGAGGAGAGTTTGTCTTACAGGTTTCCGGAAAGGTAAGAAAGAGACCTCTCGATATGGTGAATGAAGAAATCGCAACCGGCGAAATCGAAGTTGTGGCTGATAAAATAGAAATTCTTAATGAATCCGAAGTCCCTCCCTTCGAAATCAAAGATGATCTCAACGTTCAGGAGGAGCTAAGGCTGAAGTATAGATACCTCGATCTTAGAAGAAATACACTCAAAGAAACAATTATAGCGCGCCATAAAACAATCCAGAGCATGAGAACATTTCTTTCGGAAAACGGATTTTTAGAAATAGAAACTCCTGTTTTGACGAGAAACACTCCGGAAGGGGCAAGGGATTATCTCGTCCCGAGTAGAAATCATATTGGCAAATTTTACAGCATGGCGCAATCACCGCAGTTGTATAAACAGCTTTTAATGGTCGCCGGATTTGATAGATATTACCAGTTTGCAAGATGTTTTAGAGACGAGGATATGAGGAGCGATAGACAACCTGAATTCACACAGATAGACATAGAGATGAGTTTTGTCGATGAAGAGGATGTTTATAGGATTACGGAAGGTTTGATGAAAAAAGTATTTCATGATGTTATATCATACGAATTGGATACCCCATTTTTAAGATTGACTTATAAAGAGGCGATGGAAAGATACGGTTCCGATAAACCCGATTTAAGATACGGATGTGAAATAAATGATATAACGGATATCGTGAAAGGTAGTGGATTCGGGGTTTTCGAGAATGCCGATTTCACTTTTGCCTATAATACAAAACAATCGTTAAGCAGAAAACAGATAGATGAATATAACGATGTTGCAAAAAAATACGGACTTCCCGGGTTGTTTTATGTGAAATATACCGAAGGGGAATTAAAAGGCAGTATTGTCAAATATTTGGGTGAAATATCAAAGGAGAAACTAATCGAAAGGCTTGATATACTAAGCGGAAATACTATTTTTATTGCCTCCGGAAAATGGAAAAGAACACTTGAGACGCTCGGAGCATGCAGGAGGAAAACAGGTAACGATTTTTATATAGAGGGTAGAGGAAATGAGTATAATTTCTTGTGGATTACACGATTCCCTATGTTCGAATGGAACGAGGATGAAGAGAAATGGGAACCGTGCCATCATATCTTTACAATGCCTCTGGATGAAGATATAAAATTTATAGAAAGTGATCCGGGCAAAGTTCACGGCAAATTGTACGATCTTGTATGTAACGGTGTTGAGATTTCGTCGGGAAGTATAAGGGCGTTTAAAAAAGATATTCAGGAAAGGATAATGAATGTTATCGGACTCAGCAACGAGGAAGCCGAGAAAAGGTTTGGTTTTCTAATAGAAGGATTCAAATATGGGGCACCTCCTCATGGAGGTATAGCCCCGGGTCTTGACAGACTCATAATGATTATGTTGAATAGGGATAATATACGGGATGTTATTGCATTTCCGAAATCGCTACAGGCATCCGGAATTATGGAAGATTCACCTTCGGAAGTTGATGACAGAAGACTAACAGAATTAGGGTTAAAGCTGATAAAGAAAAAGGGCTCTTAAAGAGCCCTTTTTTATTTAAGGTTTTATAACTTTAATGTCTCTAAATACGGGAACCGATGAATATTGAGTCCCTTTCTCATCAAGAAAGTTCACAGTAAAGGAGACATAACCTGTTCCTACATTGTCGCTTATTCCATCTGCGTCATCCAGATCCTTGGCATCACCTTCGTCTACTATAATATTCATCGAAAGGGTGTCCTGATCATGAGCATTCATATTAGTGTATGGAATATAGGAATTACCTCTGGAATCCACCATATTACCATCAATATCATAAATTTTGTATGATATGCCGCTAATCAAGGCATTTTCCCCTGCTGTTTCTTTAATATAAAGAGACATGGTAATAGTATCCGCCCCGCTATCCCAATGGTGCCAACCGTTGCTATCTACATCAGGGACCTGAAATATCGCCCGAGTGGTGTCAGCCAGAGTGCTGACTACAACAGGTTGCTCGAAGTAGAGAGCTACAGGTTCCTTGACACACCCAGCCGAAAGTATTGCTACTACGAATAGTGCTGCAAACAATTTTTTCATATATACCTCCCATTTTTTCAAATTATAATATATAATTGAGAGCATGTCAATATAAATTATGAATTATAAGGTAGATAGGTACGGAGATGTTTACCATTTCCTGCAAAAAATAATAAGTGTTGTTACGGTTTTCTTTAATGCCATGCCACTCAAACTAATTTAGAATGATCAAATCTGTAGGTTGATAGTAACAAATTCATTATTACGAAGAACAAAGAGACGGAATAATTTTCCACTTCTCAATTTGCACATCTAACTTTTTACTTCTTTACATCATGCTTATTTATTTGTTTCCCGAATTTATTTTAGGAATCTCAGTTATAATAATCGCTTCTTTTTTTTACAAGATGCTTTAAATATTTTTTCACTACTTGTCATGAAATATACCCGGGATTCTCGAAATGGCAGCAAACTGATTCAGGGGTTTTACATGAATAGCCGAAAAATGTTAAATAAATAAACATCGATAAAAATATTAACAATTGGTTTAATGATGAAATAAGTACGAAAAGGGTGCATGCGTTAATATTATTAACGTATTTATCCGTTTTGAATGTCAAATATTTGTTTAATAGAGGGGGATTTGATTTGGCACGAAAATTGCATATTAATATTACGGTTATTAGGTAAAACAATTAAAAGGAGGTATATATGCCATACGGTGACGGAACAGGACCTAACGGATTCGGTCCCAGAACGGGAAGAGGTTTGGGATTTTGTAACGGATACAATACGCCCGGATATATGAACCAGGCGGGTTATGGTTATGGAAGAGGTTACGGCAGAGGCTTCGGTCGCGGTTACGGGAGAGGTTTCGGACGAGGATACTACGGTGTTCCCTATGCTGCTCCAGCTGTGAATCCTTACAATGAGGATCCGAAGGTTGAAAGAGAGATACTTGAGAACGAGATCAAGAACCTTGAGACAACAATCGATAACTTAAGGAAAAGGTTAGATGACCTGAGTAAAAATGAAAGTTAGAGGAGGTTCAACCTCCTCTAACTTTTTGGAGGAGATATGTCAGTAAAATTGAACAAGTCATTGTGTGTGGGGTGTGCCACTTGCCAGAAGGTTTGTCCGAGAGGCGCAATAAGCATGGTAAACGGTTATCCTCAAATTGATAATAATAAATGTAACGATTGTGGAATCTGTGTTACGAGATGCCCAAAAGGAGCTTTGTCTCTGAGTGGTTCGGATTCGAGGAATAACACAGGTAGTAGTAACAATTATTACGGCGGAGGATCAGGATTTTCCGGAACAGGTAGAGGCCAAGGAAGAGGTACAGGCAGAGGAATGGGCGGCGGAAGAGGTAGAGGCATGGGTAGAGGTGGCGGAATGGGATACGGACCAAGCGGTGAATGTATATGTCCGTCATGCGGAACCGTGGTACCGCATCAACCCGGAGTCCCTTGTTATCAACAGGTATGCCCTAATTGTGGCAGTAAAATGATAAGAAAGTAAAGGAGACAATGATGAAAATATTTATAGCTGGTAAAGGGAAGTCTCTAAATTCAATGATCGACGATAGATTTGCAAGATGCGATTACTTTGTGACATACGATACCGAAAAAAAGGATATCGTAAGTTTTGAAGAGAATCAATATAAAGAAGGAACAGGTGGAGTTGGGGTAAAAGTAGCAAATTATATAATTAATAACGGTTTCGAAGCGGCAATAGGACCGAAACCGGGCCCAAACGCGGCAAATATACTGAAAGAAGCAGGTATAAAGGTATATGTATTTCATGGAAATATTCAGGATGCCGTAGAATCGTTTTTAAAAGAAAGTGAAAAATAGTGTTTTTTCTGATTATCCTCTAAAATACGACCGTTGGTATGATAATAATAGGGATCTCTATTGGCCTGAAATGTTAGCTCTTAAAAGGGTTGTTAAGAAAGAGGAATTTGGTTTGGAAATCGGTATAGGAACCGGGAGATTCACAATGCCTCTCGGTGTAAACATAGGTATCGATCCCTCGTATGAGGCGTTACAGATCGCACAAACAAGAGGAGTTGAAGTAATTGAAGGGATAGGAGAGGATATTCCTTTTGAATGTGATACGTTTGATTATGTTTTAATGGTGACAACGGTTTGTTTCCTCGAAAATCCTAAAAAGACATTTAAAGAATCCAAAAGAGTTCTAAGAAAGAAAGGGAAATTGGTTATAGGAATGATTCCAAAAAGGTCGGATTTGGGAAAAATTCATTTGGAAAACAAAGAAACATCATTATTTTTCAAAGATGTAATTTTTTATAGCACGAAAGAAATCACAAGATACTTAAAATCAGCAGGATTTAATAAATTCCAATTTTTGCAAACGCTTATAAATTATCCCAAGGAAAAAGAATATTTTAGATATTCTAAAATTCAAAATGAATATGACAGAGGCAGTTTCATTGTTATAACGGCAAAAATATAGAACCGGAGGTGAGATGAAAATAGCAATTGCATCGGGAAAAGGAGGTACGGGCAAAACAATTGTTTCAACATCCCTGGCGTTAACCGTAGGTAATGCAACTTATGTGGATATGGATGTTGAAGAGCCCAACGGGGCGATTTTCGTGAAACCCGAAATTTCCAAAGAGATAAGATTCACCGTTCCCATACCCGAATTCTATGAAGATAAGTGTATTTTTTGTAGAAAATGCGAGCAAGCGTGTGTATACAATGCAATTTCGATTATTCCGCAGGCAAAAAAGATTCTTTTTTTCGAAGAACTATGCCATAATTGCGGAGTTTGTAAGTATGTTTGTCCCGTAGAACAAGCGATTATAGAAAAGCCGAAATCCATCGGAACCATAAGAATCGGGGAGAAAGAGCAGTTGAAATTCATTGACGGTATTCTCGATGTGGGAATAGCATCAGCTGTACCCCTCATAAGCGGGATGAAAAGTTATATCCCTGATGATGAAGTTGTTATTATCGATTCTCCTCCCGGTGCGTCGTGTCCGGTTGTGGAAGTAGTAAAGGACAGTGATTTTGTTTTAATGGTAACGGAACCGACCCCTTTCGGGTTGAACGATCTTGAAATTGCGTTGGGAATAGTAAAGGAGATGGATAAACCCCATGCTATTATCGTTAATAAACACGAGAGTAACAATTCACTTGCCAGGGATTTTGCAAAAGAGAGAGGTGAAAAAATCGTTATGGAAATTCCCTTTGATAGAAAAATAGCGGAAAACTATGCAAAAGGTATTCCTCTTGCGGGTAATGAGTATAGTGAGATGTTCTTAAAACTCATCAAGAATATCAGAGAGGGGAATATATGAAAGAAATCATTATAATAAGCGGCAAGGGAGGAACGGGTAAAACGACACTTACGGCATCCGTATCAAAGTACATGAATAAAAAGGTGATTTGCGACGCCGATGTCGATGCGGCGGATATGTTTCTGCTAATGAAACCGGAAGTCACGAAGAAAACGGCATTTAGAGGGAAATCCGTTGCCATCATAAATAGCGAACGCTGTACCTCCTGTGATCTGTGTCGTAAGCACTGCAGGTTTAACGCTATTGATGTTATTAACGGGCTTTATACAGTAAATCCCTACAGTTGTGACGGTTGCTCGTTATGTACCATTGTCTGCCCCACAGGTGCCGTTAAAATGGAACAGATGACTGTTGGAGAGTGGTATGTTTCGCAGACGAAGTTCGGGAAAATGGTTCATGCAAGGTTGTATCCGGGGGCGGAAAATTCGGGGAATCTCGTAACTATGGTCAAGAGACAGGCACACATATTAGCCGAAGAAGAAAATGCCGATTATGTGATTGTTGATGGTCCTCCGGGAATAGGATGTCCTGTTACATCAACACTTTCAGGTGCAAATCTTGCAATTATCGTTACGGAACCGACGTTTTCAGGAATTCACGATTTGGAAAGGGTTTATGAAACTGCTGTTCATTTTAAGACACCTGTTTGGATTGTAATTAACAAGTACGACTTAAATCTAAGAAATAGTGAAAAGGTTGAACGATTTGCAAAAGATAAGGGAATAGAAATAATAGAGAAGATTCCTTTTTCAAGATGTGTAATTGATTCTGTTGTGAAAGGGGAAATCCCGGCTGATAATTGCAAAGAGTTGCGTAGCGTAGTGGAAAGATTAA
>JAACEC010000053.1 GCA_011682715.1 Pseudomonadota bacterium | reverse complement strand
GGATAAACCGTTATTTGATCAATGCCTAATTCGACCGCCTTTTCAAGATCACCAATAACATCGGACAAACGCTGCCCAGGCAAAGCAAACATCAAATCTATGTTTAAGGATTTAAATTTAGCCGACTTAACTCTATTTATAGCCGGGACTATATCACTTGTATTATAATTCCTTCCGAGGAATCGTAAAAACCTATCATCAAAACTCTGAACTCCTATGCTGATCTGTTCCACACCCATCTTTTTTAACATCTTAACGTTGTATTCGGTTATATCATAGACGCTTGTTTCCAAACTTATATTCCCTTCGACTGCAAATGTTCCCTTTATCTTTTTCAGTATCACAGCAAGCTCATCTATCAGATTCGTGGGTGTCCCTCCTCCTATGTAAACAGAGCCTATTCTTACTCTGCCCATTCGTTTCCCGTAGATTTCAATTTCATTAAGAAGAGCTTTCACATACGGATCAACTTTTTTCTTATCATATTTTATTCTGTTATACGGGCAATAAGGGCACATGCTTTTGCAAAAAGGAATATGAATGTAGAGATCCGTCTTATCCGATATCGGTAATTTGATCTCTTTCTCTTTCGCTGAATAGAATGTAAAATCCTGCTTTTCGTCAACTAAATGTTTTCTTATTCGAGATCCCAATGAAAATAGCACAATTCCTCCTAAATTCCTCACTTACATATCTTATTATACGGACAATATTTACAATAATTATCATCGGAATGATCAGGTACAAATCCAATATTTTTATCTGTGATTTCTTCTATTATGAATCGTAATACGGGCAGGAATTTTTCCTCGATAAATTCCACCCTATTCTGCCCCTCTTCACTAAATAAGGATTTTATCATCTTATTAATATTTTTATTCCGAAGCATTATAAGTTGTGCATCAATGGACTCGAAATCATAATCAGGGTACATCTGATTGTATAAATAGACATAAAGAGGTAATTGCACCGATGAGAAGTTCTTTTTAATTATTTCTCTGTCAAAATCCTCCTCTTTAATTTCGGTAAGTTTACCTAACTTTGGGATTTTGTCTTCTCCTCCGGTCTTATAGTCGTTTATCACTATTTTATTTCCTATACTATCTATTCTATCCGCAAAACCCTTCAGTTTTATCTCGCGATTTTTCACAATGATATTACCTTTAAGTGGAGCCTCTGTCGCAACAACATTAAAATTACTATCAACTCCCTTTGCAAAATTCCATACATAACTTTCTATCGCCATCTTTGCCGTTTCAAAAAGGAGCAGTTTCTCCCCCACTTTTTTCCCTACCTTTTCTTCAAATGCCTTTTCCGCATAACGTTCAATTAACCTTTTTATATTTTTATAATTATACTTGTATCTTTTAGTCATCTGAACAAAATTCTTATCGCTAAACAGAAATTCCATCGCCTTATGTACAAAAATACCCACATCTCGCCTATCGAATTCCTCGTCCGCTTCCTCCTCCTCTTCAATATTAAGGACCTTATTCAAATAAAAGCGATATGGACAGTGTATATACATATTAATAGATGATGCGGAAAATTCCATGGAATGCAAAAATTCAATAATCTTATCATTCTTTTCTATAGCACGATTACTCTCTTCCCTCGCGGGAATATTGAATTTAATCTCATTGATCCTGTGTTTTATTTTTCCCGCTTTCCCGCTCTCTTTCTCGCTTTTCCATAATATTCCCTCGATAAATCTGCTTCTCTCTTTATCTGCGTTTTTAATGTATAGGAGATCCGTATACTTTGAAGATTTCAATATCCTATTGAAGTAATACTTGTATATTTCCAATCTCGATTCATATGTAGGTAAATTTAAAACCTTTCTTAATCCCTGGGGGATAAGCGGATCATTGATGTCATCAGAAGGAAGTATACCCTCATTGACATCCAATAAAATCACCCTCTCGTGAATCAGGTTACGAGTTTCAAGCAATCCCATTATCTGAAAAGGTCTCAAAGGACTCCCTATAAAGGGAACATTCTCATATTCGCACATCTTTCTAAAAACATTTAAAACAACCCTATATCCGAGTTTCTCCCGAGCAATTTCCGCAGATTTAACGGAATCGATAAGCTCCAATAATTTTACTACAAACTTTTTATTTAAAAGGTAATTTTCAAAAATAGTGTTCTTGTGCATGAAGTGCAACACAGATTCAACAGCTTTTGATAAAGCTTCAAGGGATTCAATCCTTGAAAAAGGCTCAATAAAGAGAGAAAACAGTTCTTCGATAAGGGTTTTAATGTCTCCCTCGGAATATTGTTCGAATCCCTCGAGGGAAAAGAGATTCCTGAATGTTTTATTTTCAATTAATTTAAGAAGATCGTCTTTTGTTATAAAAAAGAGTTTTTCTTTGTTTATTTCAAATCGTATATTCTCAAAGATAATTCGTACAAAAGAATCGCTATCTCCATATTTAATGTTTTTTATATAGGGGTGGAATAGGAGTTTTACAAAATCCGCAACATAGTATCGATCATCACTTTTATTTTCCTGTAATTGAAAAATAATATTAAACATGGAATAGAGAGGACTTCTTGTAAGCGGATACCCCATTGTTATATTGTACGGAATATCAACACCGTCCATAACGATATTTAAGAGAGGAAACAGTTGGGAAGAATCGGGAAGAACGACCGCTATATCGCTCTTATTATCTACACGGGATAAGATATTGCTAACGCCCACTATTTCCGAATGGTCATCAAAAGCGCTCGTTACGGAAATCTTTGCATCAGGAGATATTTCACTGTTCCTTATATACTCTATCTCATTTCCTTTTTTCCAAACATCAACGGTATCGATAAAATGCTTCCAATTGTCACTTTCTCTCTGAATGATATACTCGAAATTTTCCTCTTTTATCAGTTTCGATACAATCTGTTTTTCACTCTTTGTCAAAGCAAAGAATCCGGCAAATATGATTTTCTTCCTATCCAACCAATCATAATCACCATTCGAAACCACATCAGCATACAACATATCTCTTGTTATATATCCTTTTTTTTCTATATATTTATGGAATTTCTCTCTTATTTTTCCTATGTTTATAACGATCTGTTCGATATAGGCAGGTAATTCTCTCGGATAGTAATATTTCCCTTCTATGTTGACTCTTTCTATATCCAATTCCTCAATTAGATTTACTATTTTATACCCCCAGGGCAAAAAATTCACAAATTCATCGTTGAATCCAAATCCTTTTAAATCGTTCTTTATCGAATTGTAAAGCATCCAAACGAGGTTAATGTTCGTTTTCATAATTGAGCAATCACCACTATACGATTTTTCAATAAACTCATCCATGGAGAACAGGAATGGAGGAACAAATCCTGATTTTAATCTCTCATAAAGAAGCTTTCTTACATAAAGAGCCGGTCTCTTACCGGGAAAAACAACGACATAATCATCGAAAATATTTTTACCATCCCGGTAAACAATATCCGTAACATATTTTATTATATCTACTCTATAAGGAATTTCTACAATCTTACCCATTTATCACCATCTTCTTTTTCTCATCAATATAGATTAAAACGCCAATAGATTTCTTTCCGTAAATATCTTCTGCCAACTTCATATATTGCTTTATCTGTTTAATATGTTTGTAGTTGTATTCTTCTCCGGTTTTATAATCTATGACATATATATTTTGCCCCTTAATCACCAATCTATCCATTCTGTAAACATCATCTTTTCCCGTTACAATCTCCTTCTCATTGAAGACTTCAATATCACCTGAGTAAAATCCTTTTAGGATTTTATCTCCGGTGATAAAATCGAGAATCCCTTTAATTTCATTTTTATCTAATTTGTACTTTTCGGAAAATCTCACGGCAAGTGCTTCCGTCTCATCTTTGTTCAACTTTATTATCTCTTCAAACATCTTGTGATAAACATCTCCCCTTAGAACAGCCTCCCTTCTCACCGTTTCAAAAATAGCATCTTCCCCGTGGAAGGCGAGATTAGCGTACCACCTTACATTCGTACAGGCGTAATAATTTTCCCCTTCCACCTTCTCTTCGATATTTTTGCCCTCTTTTTTTACCGGTTTTCCAATATGAATTGCAGTCTCATCTCCCGAAAAAAGCAGGCTATTTTCCTTTTTATTTTTCCCCGTCGTGTATATGAACATCATCTCCTCTGCCCTTGTCATAGCAACATACAGCGTATTCAAATCATCAATAGTTTCTTTTGTTGTTTCTTCGGAATAGATTCCCTTTAGTTTTTGGGAATATTTTGTATAATCTTTTTTGATTTTCATAAGATACATTTCATCATTCAAAATTTCTTTGTAAATTTTGTTTGTATTCCCTTTTTTGCCATCCAAAAGGGAATAGGGTAAAATGACCACAGGAAATGCCAAACCCTTAGCCTTATGAACAGTCATGATTTTGATTGCATTTATATATTCGGGAATTAAAATATTAAATCTATCGCTTTCAGATTGATTGCCTTCCCCTTCCTTCCATTTTTCTACAATTTGATCAATGCTAAGCTCTCCCTTTTCCCCCATGTCTTTTATAATTTCAAGCAGTTTCATTATATAAGATTCCGAATCTTTGAAATTTTCCAGTATATCAAAATGTTTAATAATCTCCGTTACCGTATCGTAAAGGGGTAGATAATTCACATACCTAACAAAGGGTTCCACATCTCTTCCCCATATATCGGGGAAATGCTCTTGAAATGCTCTATAAGATGATTTATTTTCTCTATTGTCAAACATAAAATCAAGAATTTTATCCCGAGAGAGACTACTCTTTTTCAAGAAGATCTCTCCTGAAACGAATGAAAAGAAGGAGAGGTTATCCATGGGATTATTCAAAAATTTAAGAAAGGATATTATCTCATTCACATAGGTATTTTCGTTTACTCTTGCCACCTTATCAAATATAACAGGATACCCCTTCTCCATAAGAATATTTGCAACCGTCTCCCCCTCACTATTCTTTCTCGTCAATATGCATATATCACTGTTTGAGTACCCGCTATCGAGAATATTTCTAATTGTCCCCGGAAGTTTTTCGTTCAAAATCTCATCGATTTCCGAACATTCCTCAACGCAAACATAGCCCGATTTATCTGTTTTATTCGCTTTTTGCTCTACATGGCTGTAAATATCGATTACATCTTCAACGAATATACCATCTTTGGTACTTCCCAAAATAAAATTTCTTAAATTATCTTCACTGAAAATTTTATTATTAAAATCAACGATTTCTTTTACGCTTCTGTAATTCGTATCAAGGAAAGTCTGATAACGCTTAACTCTCCCTTTGTATTTGTCGAAAATCTCCGAAAAGAGCGAAATATCACCTCCCCTAAATCGATAAATCGCCTGCTTCACATCCCCGACATAGAATAGAGAACCGTTTTCAGCAATTACATTTTCAATCAACTTCTCTATAATTTCCCATTGCACCCTGCTTGTATCCTGAAATTCATCAATAAGATAGTGATAATAGGTACTACCGAGCTTGTAAAATATTTCCGGTATATAATCTTCCTTTAGTAAATTTTTTAAGCGATTGGTAAGATCTGAAAGTGGAACAATTCCCTTCTTCTTTATAAATCCATCCATATTTTCTTCGATTAAATCAAGAAACATCAAAACATTATATGCCCGTTCTTCAGCAACATATTCGACATATTCATGGAATGCTTCATTCAAATCGGAAACGGCATCGAAAAAAAGGTAATCATATTTTTTATAATCATTATTCAATAAATAGTCCGTTGTTATAGGTACTTTGTTAATCTCTATACTTTTCTCGATTAAAATTTTATTTATCCTATTCCTTCCCTTCTTCGATAATTGAATATTACTGTTTAAAGCAATTGATTGTATCTTTGTGGCACATGAAATAATTCTATTTTTTAAATCCTTTATCTTCTCCGTTTTGACATCTTCCTTATGGATTTTAAGGCCGACCACATAGTGTAAATTCACATACTCCTTAATATTCTCTTGTATCGATTTCACAGGCTGCCAAATAAATTTGTTCTGTGATTCTACAAAAAAATTGACATAATCTATTATCTTTTTGAAAGAGGTGCTTTCCTCTGTCAATTCACTTACAATCAACCCGACACTGTAGTCTATTGACTCATCGATATTAAAATTTAATTCGAAATCAGGTGACAATTGCATATCATTTGCAGAAATTTTTGAAATATAACTGATCATGCTGTCTATCGTCTTTACCTGAAAATGGGCATAATCTGCTATTATCTTGTCGATTTTCTCTTCCGCCATTTTTTTAAGATCATCCAAATTGTACCCTGTTGCTTTCAAAATACGAGGTATAAAATCGGAATCGTCGTCACCATTCTGGAAATAGAGGAGTTTCAACTTCTTCAATTCATTTCCATTACAGCTTTATTAGTAAATGTGAGAGCTATAATATTGGGCAATGAATTGTTTTTTACCTCCCTTGTCAAAAGCAGTTCAATAAATCGGTCCGACAGGGCACTTGTTTTTCCCGAACCTGCCGAAGCATTTACCCTGTAGATATGAGGGAAGGTCAAATCTCTTATATTTTGGAATTTTTTACCTTTTTCTCCCGTTTCCATAGCTTAATCTAACACATTATCGATTTTATGTAAATATTATTTTACTGAACGGAGAATCTCCTGATATATTTGGGGAAATATTTAAATTACAGAATTTACCACACTTATTAAGAACTGCTTAGTACTTCTGACTTTAAACTAAAGCAAATCATTTAATTTTTTACTTTTCATTTATTTGTTTTTACTATATAATAATTTCATAATAATAGAAGAAATAAAGGGACAGCGCCCATATTTCCATTAAACAACGGCTTCTCTATTTCTACCACCTCCTTGCTCCTTGATAATTTCTCCTCAGTCTCCTAAAACCAATCAATATGTCCGTACCTATTTACTGTCAATAAATTTTAAATCTTGACAACTCTAATCTTTTATTATATATTCACTTAATCTTTGCCGGGGTGGCGGAATTGGTAGACGCGCTAGCTTGAGGGGCTAGTGGGAAATTTTCCCATACGAGTTCAAGTCTCGTCCTCGGCACCAAGTAAAGGAGTATTCCATGAAATCTGATGTAGAAATTGCAGAAAGCACTCGGTTGTTGCCAATAACGGATATAGCCGGAAAATTAGGTATCTCTAGTGACACAATTTACCAGTACGGTAAGTACAAAGCCAAAATACCCCTCTCTTTTATCGACTCCATCAAGGATAATGAAACGGGAAAAATAGTTGTTGTTACGGCAATGACACCTACAAAATTCGGTGAAGGGAAAACAATGACTTCCATTGCAACATCAATGGCTCTAAACAAAATGGGGAAAAATTCAATCGTTACACTACGCGAACCTTCTCTGGGCCCCGTATTCGGAATTAAAGGCGGAGCGGCAGGGGGCGGTTATTCTCAAGTATTACCCATGGAAGATATCAACCTTCATTTTACGGGAGATATTCATGCCGTAACGACTGCAAACAACCTGATTTCCGCTGTTCTCGACAATCACCTACACAATGGTAACGATTTAAATCTCGATACGAGAAATATATACTGGAAACGAGCAATGGATATGAACGATAGAGCTTTGAGGCA
>JAACEC010000001.1 GCA_011682715.1 Pseudomonadota bacterium | reverse complement strand
GCTTGAGCTCCCTCCATAAGAATCTTTTTCCCCTCTTTCTGAAAATCGTATAGCATCTCCTCGGTATCCTTTACGTATCTCTTTAACATGTTCTTGTAATTTACAAAATGGTTCCTGACCGCTCTGAAATTTATAGGCTCCCCCCCAAAAACATCGATAAATATTTTATTGTAATAATCGATCAATCTCCTCAGTCGCTCATTGAAAAGAGCGTCATTGTAAAGATCACCAACCCTTATACCCATGCGTCGAAACTTATCGGTGTAAGCGGGACCTATGCCTCTTTTTGTCGTACCAATGCTTCCTTTCCCTTTATAGTCTTCAAAATACGCATCAAATTGTTTGTGAAACGGGAAAACGAGATGAGCTCTTTTACTTATGAATAGCTTTCCCGGGCACTTGATTCCATAACCGTTTAAAACGGATACCTCTTCTGCAAATATCTCGGGATCAAAGACAACACCGTTACCGATTAGACAAATAGTATCCCGATGGATTATTCCCGAGGGAATCAAATGCAATTTTATTTCATTTCCCTTGTACCAAACGGTGTGTCCCGCATTTGCCCCGCCCTGAAACCTAACAACGACATCGGCATTGTTGGAAAGTTTGTCTACGATTTTTCCTTTCCCTTCATCTCCCCACTGCAGCCCCAAAACAACATCAACTGACATATCTACTCCCTTTAAAAGGGTAAGCTCCTTCTTCCGCCTTTCATGTACGTTTTCATCATCTTTTTCATCATATCGAACTGTTTTATTAACTGGTTTATCTCCTGAACGGAGTTCCCCGACCCCATTGCTATTCTCTTTCTTCTACTTCCGTTAAGAATCTCGGGATAGAGTCTCTCCTTTCTTGTCATTGAATTTATGATTGCCTCTATTCTTACAAGAACTTTGTCATCTATGTTTTCAATACCTTTTACCGGCATTCCGGGTATCATCTTTGCAAGATTCCCAAGAGGTCCCATATTCTTAACCTGCTTTATCTGAGTCAGAAAATCTTCAAGGTTAAATTTAGATTTTCTCAGTTTCTGCTCTAACCTTTTAGATTCTTCCGCTTTGAAATTCTCCTCCGCTTTTTCTATGAGAGTAAGCACATCTCCCATTCCCAATATTCTCGATGCTATTCTATCCGGATAAAATTGCTCTATATCCGATAGTTTTTCCCCCACACCGATAAGTTTTATCGGTTTATTCGTAACACTGAAAATCGAAAGAGCCGCTCCGCCTCTTGCATCGCCATCCATCTTTGTCAAAATAACGCCGGTAATATCAAGATTCTTATCAAATGTTTCGGCAATTTTGACGGCATCCTGTCCGGTCATACCGTCTGCGACAAATAACTTTTCGGAAGGTTTTGCAACCTTCATCATCTTTTTCAATTCCTGCATGAGTTTATCATCCACATGCAATCGCCCCTGCGTATCAATGATTACCGTATCGTATCCCTCTACATAAGCGACTTTCGGAGCTTTTCTTGCAATCTCTATCGGGTTATCCGTATCAGGCATATAAAATCCGGCACCCACCTGTTTAGCAATCTGCTTTAACTGTTCAACGGCACCGGGACGTCTCGTATCCGCAGGAATCAACATTGTTTTTCTGTTTTTCTTCTTTAAAAATCGGGCAAGTTTCCCCGCAGTGGTTGTTTTTCCAGATCCCTGTAAACCAAGTAACATAATACATAATAACAGCCGGATTGCCTTTGAAATAGATCTCTTTCTTAGCCTTACCGAGTATTTTAACAAGTTCGTCATATACGATCTTTACTATCATCTGCCCGGGGTTCAAAGCATAGAGGATCTCTTTTCCTTTGGCACTCTCCTTCACATTTTCAATAAACTCTTTTACGACATCGTAATTGACATCCGCTTCCAAAAGTGCGTTTTTTATATCGAGTAATCCTTTCTCAAGATCATCTTCGCTGAGTTTCCCTTTGGAACGCCACTTCCTAAATATTTTTGAAAAGCTATTTTGAATATTACCGAACATCTTCACCTCTCAAAATGGTATTTATATCATCCAACTTAAACAATGTTGCCCTCTTTCCCTGGTATATTAGCCTCGGAGCCAGCTCAAAATCCATGATCGATGCGTAATAAGTGTACGGTTCGATCAAAACTTCCGGTTTATCGATAAGTAGTTTCTGCTCGACAATTTGACTTTCTGCAAGTTCAAATAATTTCGTCGCTATGACATTAATCGGAGGAGTTTCGCTTTTAAGTTTGTTCTCTATTATATTGGGAATTGTATCTTTCACCTTTTTTAACCTGTTTTCAATCATTTCTCTTATCTTAGTCTCTCTGCTCTTTTCCTCTTCTGTTCCTCTATTGGATTCTTCTTCCACATAGTCTCCTAATCTTTTATTTCTTTTCGGGTTGTTTATAACATTAACAGCAATTGTAACATCGGCTCCCATTTCCCTCGCTACATCGACGGGAACAGGATTCGAAATACCTCCGTCAAGAAAAATCGTATCATTTAAAACGTAAGGTTTAATAAGTATGGGAACCGAAAGACTCGCTCTTACCGCGTCCAACACATATCCACTGTTTAAGGTTATGGCTTTCCCTTCATAAAATTCCGTTGCAACACATGCAAAAGGTATTTTCAGATTTTCGAATTTCTTGTCTCCAAGATATTTTTTCAACAGATTGATTATGTTTTTACCATCAGTTAAACCGGAGATTGTCAGAGAGGGGCTGAAAAGTGTCCTTGCCTGCTTCTTATCGATTTTTAACGCTTCCGCCTCTATCTCTTCCGGTTCCATCCCGCTTGCATAAAGGGAACCGATTACGGCCCCGATACTCGTTCCGGTTATAAAATCTAATTTAATATTTTTTCTCTTTAATATTTGCAGCACACCGATATGCGACAATCCTCTCGCTCCGCCACTGCCAAGGACAAGCCCCACTTTCAATCGTTTTTTCATACGTTTGGGATATTATCATATAAACTTGTTTTAGTCAAACGGAGAAAAAGCATGAGAGTTAACAATACTATAATCAGAATACGATACGCATTTACATATAAAATAGCACTTGATAATTTTGTTTATTTAATGTATCATATTCAAAATTTTGGAGGTTATATGAAATTCGAATTAAATAAAATCTGTTGCGGATTCCGCCTAATTAAGAAAGAGAAAATAGAGGAAATTAATGCTTCGGGGATGATCTTCGAACATGAAAAAAGCGGAGCTCATCTTATTGTTTTGAAAAATGAGGACGATAATAAAGTGTTTTCCATTTCATTTAAAACGATACCTAAAGATGATACGGGTGTTGCACATATACTCGAACATTCGACGCTTTGCGGTTCAAGAAAATTCCCCAGTAAGGAACCTTTTCTCGAACTTATGAAAGGCTCATTGAATACATTTTTAAATGCTATGACAAGCCCCGATAAGACGACTTACCCCATCGCAAGTAGAAACGAAAAGGATTTCTTTAATCTTATGGATGTTTATCTCGATGCGGTTTTTAACCCGAATATCTATAAATACCCGGAGA
Source organism: Pseudomonadota bacterium (assembly GCA_011682715.1). Lineage (GTDB taxonomy): Bacteria > Hydrothermota > 32-111 > QNBC01 > QNBC01 > QNBC01. The sequence goes on along the minus strand of JAACEC010000001.1, from coordinate 16,757 downwards.
TTTTTATGCAAGAAGGATGGCACTACGAATTGGAAAACAGAGATGTACCAATAAGCTATAAAGGTGTCGTTTACAATGAGATGAAGGGGGCTCTTTCGTCTCCGGAACGAATTCTGGGGACACTCAATCAAAGCTCACTGTTCCCTGATAATACTTACAGATTCAATGCCGGGGGGGATCCGGAATATATTCCTGAACTAACATATGAGACATTTCTGAATTTCCACAGAAAATACTATCACCCGTCTAACAGCTACATTTTGCTCTACGGTGACGGAGACATAGAAAAAGAGCTTAGGTTTATAGACGAAAATTATCTAAGCCATTTTGATAAAATTGAAGTTGATGCTATGATAGAGGAACAAAAACTGTTTGAAACACCTGTCGAAATAAGCGATTTTTACCCTATCGCGGAAAAAGAAGACAGTGCAAATAAAACATATCTAAGTATGAACTTTGCTGTCGGAAAATCCTCCGATTCCCTTTTAAACACAGGATCCGATATATTGAAATACATTCTCCTCGACAGCTCTGCCGCTCCCCTGAAAAAGGCTCTCATAGATGCAAATATAGGAAAGGATGTGTTCGGCGAATACGAAGATGATATTCTTCAGCCATATTTCAGTATAATTGTTAAAAATTCAAGTGAAGAAAAAAAGGAATTATTCAAAAATACTGTTTATGAAACACTTAAGAATCTGTGCAAAAACGGGATAGATCAAGATTTGAAAAAAGCCGCAATTAATAAGATAGAGTTCCAATTAAGAGAGGCTGATTACAGAGGACTACCTAAGGGATTAATCTATGATTTCGCCATGCTCAAATCCTGGATGAGAGGTAAAGAACCGTTTGAACAATTGAGATACGAGAAACATTTGAGTTATATCAAGAAAAATATAGATTCTTATTTCGAAGAACTTATTGAAAAATATTTTTTGGATAATAAGCATGCATCCGTAATCGTCTTAAACCCAAAGAGGGGGATGGCGGAAGAGAAAGAGCGAAAGACAAACGAAAAACTGAAAAAGATAAAAGAGTCACTGACAGAACAGGAAATCAATAAATTGATCGAAGAAACAAAAAAATTAAAGAAGAGACAAAAGGAACCTGATTCCGAAGAGGTAATAAACAAAATTCCTCATCTCGCAATTTCGGATATTAACAAAAAGGCAGAGATTATTCCATCATTCAGGAAAGAAATCGGTAATACAGCAGTTTTACACCAGCCTATCAGGACAAACGGTATCGTTTATTTAAATTTGCTTTTCGATGCATCTCCCGTTAAAGCGGATAAGATACAGTATATGAGTTTACTCGGAGAACTACTCGGTGCTGTTAACACAAAGCAATATACATATGCCGAATTATCAAACCTCATAGACATCAACATGGGAGGATTATCTTTTTCCCTGGATTCCTACGGTGATTTTAGGAATCCATCAATATATCACAAGAAATTTGTTGTTAAATCCAAAACATTAGAAACAAATTTTACAAAAACGATTGATATAATTGATGAAGTCATAAATAACACCATATTTAACAACAAAAAACGGATTAGGGAAATCGTCCAAAGAATCAAATCCCGCATGGAAATGTATATCATGACAAGCGGACATACGGTTTCTTCAAATCGGCTTCACTCAAATTTATCTCAGAGAGGAATGTTCGATGAGCTGACGGGCGGAATTGAATTTTACAAATTCATAAGTAATCTCGACAAAAATTTTGACGATAAATTTGAATCCATTGTCAAAAATCTTGAAGAGGTTAAGAATACCGTTTTCAATAAAAGGAATCTTTTAATCGGTATTGCAACACCAGATAGTAATTTCGAAAGCATAAAAAGCGATATTACAAAATTAACGGAGACTCTAAATAATGCCGAATTAAAGGCGTCCGATTATTCGTTCACTCTTGCACCGAAAAATGAGGCGCTATTAACACCCATGAATGTCCAGTTCGTTTCAATGGGAAATAATTACATTGACAACGGCTTTAAGTGGTCAGGAAAATTTTATGTTTTAAACACCATTATAAGCAGAGATTATATGTGGAACAACGTAAGGGTTATGGGCGGAGCTTATGGGGCATTCGCAAGTTTTAATAAATACGGGGAGTTCACATTAAGTTCTTACAGAGACCCGAATCTTGTTGAGACAATAAACGTTTATAAAAATTTGGCTAACTACATTGAGAAAACCAATTTTAAAGAGAAGGAAATTACGAAATTTATAATCGGAACTATCGGTAAAATGGATTTCCCTCTTACTCCTTCCATGAAGGGAAAAATTGCAATCGGAAGATATATCTCGGGAATTAGCAATGAGAATCTGCAAAAAGACAGAGACGATGTTCTTTCAACCACTTCAGTTGATATAAAAAATTTCTCCGGCATGTTAAAGCAACTCATTTCATCGGGGAAATACTGCGTAATCGGGAATGAAGGAAAGATAAAGAGCAACTCGACACTTTTCGATAAGATGACTTCCGTATTTGAATAATTCTATTTTCGCCCCGGTCTACGGATCGGGGTGTTTTATCTCGCAAAAGTTAAAACGATAATCGCTAATATACCGAAAACGAATGATATAATCTTCCGCTTTGAGAACGATTCGTTAAATAATAATTTACTACCGATAACCGAGAGTACAATTATCGATATGTTGACCACGGGGAAAACAACAGTGGCATCAACCCGCTTTAATGCTAATATAATAAAGAACGAAGCGAGTGAATTCGGAACGGCAAGTATAATTCCGTTGTAAATTTCCCCTCTTCCCGATTTTCTTTTGTAAACGAGAGAAAACAGTGCTGAGAATACAGCTGCCCATGAGAAAAGGAACATCATAAACGATAACTCGAACTTTAGCGGGAAATTCATTTCAAAATACTTCATTGAAAAATCCGCAAATCCGGAAAACAGAAATAGGAAAAATATCAAAATAATATCCTTGTTTTTCTCAGAGGGATTATACATCATGAGAATCGAGATTATAGCCAGTAAAACACCTACTCCTCTTGCAAAATCCAATGATTCTCCGTAAAGAATAACAGATAACGTAACCGGTATAACAAGTGAAAGTCTCATGGCAAGTGTAGGCAACGAAATATCCGAAGTATTTATGAGTCTCATGTAAATCAGAAAATTAACGGCAAATAAAAACCCTACAATAATGCTTAAAACAAAAAGATGCAAATCTATAAACAACAAATGCCCGATAAGATTAATGACGAGGAGTATTAGCGAAATGGTGATATAATTGTAAAAGAGCACCTTCAATCTGTTTAAATCGGCATTCTCATTCCTCTTCACGAGCAGTGCAATCGTTACGGAAGACAGAATAGAAAAAATCAAATAGAGCATATGCTTCCCTTGGTTACACCTTTACATTTGACATTCACTATTCACCCTTTCCTATTTCTATCTACAATTCCTTTTATAGTGTTATCTCTTCTCATACTTTCTTCAAATCTTATCACTGAAAAAAATACATTTGTATAATCCATATCAAATAGATTGCCTGTCTTTTTCAATAGCTGTATATTTCCTTTCTCAAATGATAATCTCAAAACTCTTGCCATATCATTCATACTATATAATCAAAATTCCTCTATGGCAAATGTAAAGACACGACTCCGATAAACTTACTCATCTATGTTAATGCTTCTGAAACGCCATTTACTGAGTCCGATTATTTTGCTAAAAACGATTAACCTTAAATATGAAACTGCTTCCCTCATAGGTTTTGCATTGTATTCCTCTATAAACATAAGCGGTATAATAGCGGACCATCTTGCAAAGCCGGTAATCGCAAAGAGAACTTGTTCCGGTTCAAAATGCATCATTCCTATTGTTAGCGGCTTCGGGTATAAAATACCGGACAGTAGAGCCGTTATCGTTATTGCAATCCCGGAAAGGGCAGCCAGAATACCGGAATAGATTTGTTCTCTCCCCTTAGGAGCTATGGAGAGCACAAAATTCATAGCAATTATCCCCGCCCCAGACCACATTATGCCAGACATAGCAGCTTCGAAATAGATAATATATACAAATGAAGGTTTAACAAAAACCCATACCATGGGATTGGCTCCTCCCAAAATTATTGCAAACTTCATGGCAGTTTTATTTCCAAATCTGTCAATAAATTCTCCCCAGTATTTCAAGGAAAAAATAGAAAATATAGTACTAATAAGACCATATACCTGTATTGCCACAAGAGACATTTTGAGCTTCTCTATCATAAACGGCTGCCAAAAAGGTGAAGCTATGCCTATTGCAAACATCCACCAGAAATTATAAACAAGGAATTTCTTGAAATTTTTATCAAAAAATGCTTCTTTGAACATTATTCCAGGATTGTCTTTTGAAAAATCATTCTTTTTTTCCGGTTGTTTTGAAAGGAATCTTATCCCTACCAGCCCTAAAATAGTCGATAATGAAAACAGAGAGAAAAATACAATCGACATATTCACTGATGGTATATGATGCAATCCATGAAATATTTTCAAAACGAATTTGGCAAATGCTCCGGGAGGTTTATCGAAAAGATCTACATAAAATGAGGCAATAAACGCCACAACTGTGCCAATAACAACAAGATATTGATTCCTCCTGGAGAAGAACCTTCCCCTTATTCTCAGAGGAATCATATCGGAAATCCATGCTATCCATGCATTTGCAGAAATTGATTGTAGTGATGCACTAAAAAAGAAAATCAGAAGAAATATATAAATAGCATAATTGCTGCCACGCATGAAAAATGGAATGAGAGCTATAACAAGAATAAGTGCTCTACCGATGGAAGCAAACGGCAAAATTACAGATTTTCTCGATTTGAAACGTTTTGTTATCGCCATCCCAAGCAATTGAAACACATCGGACAGACGCCCTATTGATGTCAATATACCAAAATCGATTGGCTTTGCTCCGAGCATTATTGCAAACTTCGTTATAAACACACTGCCCGGTCCCGACAGCACGAGGAATATCTGAGCAAATGCTCCCTCTATTATAGAATATCGTATCGTTTCCCTCACGATTGAATGCTTTACATTTTTCCTTTTTCCCATTAATTGGAGTTAATTAAAATTAGACAAAATGTCAAGCCGATGATCTCGATCTCCGTGAATCATTAATGGTATCTTAAAATGATTTAAATCACCCTACTCAATAAAACTGTTGTTCGTTTTTCGTATTATTGTATTAATATTATTGATTTATTGACGAATATGTTATATAATAAGTTTAGGTGTGATGAACATTACATTTTTGCTTGACATGTGAACGTAGGCATTTTATAATTTTAAAGAGGTTATTATGTTTAATTTGTTTGGTACAACCGATCCTAAAAAAGTAATTACGAGCTTCGAGAAATTAAAAACAGAGGGGAAAACGGATAAGGCTGTCTCACTGCTTAAAAATACACTGAATAAAATAAAGAACGATCTTGAATTAACTCTAACGGCATGTTCCTACTTTGCCGAAATACACAAGTACAGAGACAGTGCTATGTACTATAAAAAGGCTCTTACGACATTTGTCGGAGATAAAGATAAAATCATCGATTCGCTTGAAGATTCTTTTTATCGTTTTAACACATCGGTTGAACTGGGGCAAATCCTCTATGAGTACTATATGAAAGAATTTAGTTTTGAAGACGCTCTTTCTATTTTGAAAGCCCTTCAAAAGGATGATCTTGATGTACTGTCTGCAAGACTTCAGGAGAAGTATAATTACATTTACAGTTATTCCGAAGCCAAACAGATGGGAAAAGCGGATGTATATGTCCACTATCAGTTAATACTGTTTTTTAATTTCACAGAAAAATATGACGATGCTTCTTTTGTAGTAAAGCAGATGCTGGACTTTGCTCCGGATGAAATCAAGAGAATTATCGAATTATACGAGAAACTCGTAAGAGAACGTTTCAATGAACCCCATATACTTCTCTATTTGGGAGAATTTCATATTTTAAACAACGATATAACAAAGGCATCGAAAATCCTATTAAAGAGTATCTCTTTATTTCCGAACCTAAAGAATACGGCATTAAAATTCCTCCTTTCACAGGAGGAAAAAACCCCGTCTCCCGCATTCGAACTTTTAATAATCGACACATATATACTTTTAAAGGATGTCGATAATGCACTGAAACGCCTTCAAAACATACCAAAAGTCAACAAGGACATACTTATTACGAGATACAAAAAGATACTTGAAATAGACCCCAAAAATGCGAAGGCGAATCTCGCCCTCGGAGATCTCTATGCCGAAAAAGAGGGGAATATTATACCGAAAGAATATGAAAAAGTTATGGAGAGCGATCCGAGCAAGGTCTCCGAAATTATAGACCGATTCAGCCAGATGAAAGATATCTACAAACACCCGAATAACATCTATCTTTTGACAAAGGCTTACATGCTTGCAGAACGCTATGACAATGCCGTTGAAACCATAAAGACAGGTTATTTTAACAGTGCAATTACACTTCAAGAGGCAGAGGATTATGCTCTGGAATTGGGTAAGAACATAAAGAATTCCATTGAATTAAATATATTAAAAGCTAAGATTTATACCGACAAAGGAGAATACAATAAAGCTATTTTAATGCTTGAAGACATACTTAAAATTTCCCCTCAGGCAATAATAAACAATAAGGATCACTTTGAAGGCAGAATAGAACCCAACGCAGAATTCGAAAAGATACTGAGTTATGCATACGCCTTTGTGGGTGATATTACAAAATCAACAATAATTATTGAAAATCTTATACGCGCAAAGGAAAAATCACCTGAAAATATACTTCTTGATCTTGACACCTCGTTGAGAGAAGGAATAATTACCCCCGACCTTTGTCTCGAGATCTATAAAAAACTGGAGAATTATTTCTCCGAGAACGAATTCCCTTATTTATTTGCAATTTCGGAAGCTTACAGCTTAAAAAAAGAAACGGATAAAATGTTGGATACATTAAATCAGGCAGTAGGAATCTCACCCGAGCACAAAGGAGATATTCTCGACTCCCTCATTGAAAAAATATATAACGGAAATAAAAACGAGAAAGTTCTGAATTATACTTTAAAACTTTCAATGGAAATGGACAAAGCGGAATATGTTAAGGCAATCGTTTATGAATACAATAAAATCGAAATAGAAAATAAAGAAGAAACATACATGCTGATTAAAGGAGTTGTGGATAAATACCCTGATAATCTCGAATATAAAAAAGTTTACGTGGGATTACTTGCAAAATCGGGAATGTATAAACAGGTAATAGATGAAACAAAGCTTATATTGATGACCATCACAGGGAAAGAATCCGGTTATTTCTTTTTTAAAGCCGGCGAGGCTTTTCTAAAGCGTAATAATGTTGATATTGCAACCCAGGCACTTGTAAAGGCTTTAAAATACGATCCGGATCTTGCTAAGAATGAGATTCCCCTTCTCTCTGAAATAAGAGAGTTGCTTCCCAACAACTACATGGTTCTTTACGCTTTAGCAGCGGCATATTCCTTTAGCGAGAACTTCGAGAAGGCTTCGGAAATCTACTTCGAGATATTAAACCGCTTCCCCGATAAAACCGATCTAATCCAAAATGATATATTTAACCTGATAAAAAAATTCCAGAGTTCGTCGTTTCTTCACTATACATTAGCCTTAATTCATCTTAAGAAAAATAACATTCAAGAAGCCGTATCTGAATTCGAAACAAGCTTTGAACTAAACGAATCTCTTGGGAGTAAAATTCTCGAACAATATGGAGGGCTCGAAAATACAGATAATGCGGATGTATTTATTTCAAAAGGTAACATTCTAAGTAAGTTAGGATTTAATTCGGAGGCTTCCGAATCACTATTAAAAGCATTTGAATTGGATAACAACAAAAGTTTACCAATTTTAAATAAACTCCTCGGAATAAAGGAGAACAATCCCGATAACATAGGAGTGCTCTATTCTCTCAGTTCGATTTATCTCAAAATAGGTCAGACAAACAATGCAATAAAGCTGCTTGAAGAGATTGTGGACAGCGAACCCAAAAGGGCAAACAGCGTTATTAAACAGGTAAAAAAAATCGTGGAGAATAATCCGAGTAACAACGAAATAAAATACACTCTGCTAACTATTTACCTGAAAACAAGGGATTATAAAAATGCTGTTCCCCTACTCGATAACATCGTTTCAAGTACAAATAAATTCAATGAAAAACTTGCCGTATTATTAGACGGTATTAATGATATTCAAATCAATGCATATTTCATTAAGGTATTATACAATCTTAGACGATACCAGAAACTTTACAAATATCTCAAATCACTATCTAATCAGACATTGCGATTGGATAATAACATGATTCTGGAATATTTTAAAAAAATAGAAAAAGAGATTGATTTTTCAAGCGAGGATTACCTATGGCTCGGTGAACTTGCTTACTTGGCGGAAGATTACAATACAGCGAATAATTATTTCAACTTACTTATAGATAAAGATACACCAAATGACATCAAACTTACATGTTACATCTATAAAAATCTTATATCGTTAAAGGTCAAGAACATTTCATTGGTAGATGAGATTAAATCAACAGGCTATTCGCCAGAAAATATCTATTCAGAAATTGAAAATGTAAAACATAGGTTATACCATGAGCACATAAGGGAAATAGAGCAACGATTAAATTATTATAATGAGAGTTCACCGGAAATTTATTATCAATTAGCATACTACTATTATCTACTCGGTGAAGTAAACAAGGCAAAAAATTTTCTTTTCTATGAGACAAAGGATACAATGGATGAGGTTAAACGGTTAATGCTTCTGGCAAAGATTAAAGAGAGTGACAAGCCTATGGAATCCATTGAAATATATGAAATTATTTTAAATAGATTTATCGGTGAAATAAAGGGCATCGATTTAATTAAAGAGTTGTATTACAGATACATCAATTTATCGAGACGAGTCGGATATGATCCCAAGCATTTGATGCATACATTTTCGGATGATATTGCCATAGAAGGATTTTCGTTGACTCAGTATTCCGACGTTAAAACTATTAATATTCACCTATAAATAAAGGAGTGAATCATGAACAATTCGGAAGATAAAGATAAGAAGCAAAATCCTTTCGATAACCTGTTTCCTTATAAGGAAGGAAAGGAAAAGAGCGAGACAAACGAAGAGAACAATCCCGGAAGCGAGGAACAGAAAGTCGGTAATGAGAATAAAGAAATTAAGGAGAAGAAAGAAGAACAGAGCAACCCTGCTGCCGGATTTGAAGAACTCCTGGATATCGGTAATGAAAGTATAATCAACAAGGCGGGACAAGAGAATGAAGATCTCGAAACAGACAAAACGACAGAAGAGAATAAAAAAGAAGAGCCTGCTCCGGGTGAAAATGAAGCTCCTGAACCAGCTAGCGTTACCGATCAGGGCTCAGAAGAGATTATAGAGAAAGAGGAAACAAAGACTACCACTGAAACCGAAATGAAAGAAACACCAACCGAAAATACTGCTGAAGAACTAAAAAAGAAGGAAAATGAAGAAGAACCGAGCAACATGGAAGAAATTATAAGTAAAGAGTTTGATATTGAAAGTGGAAAAGGTATGGCAGAAGAGGTTCCCGAATCTCAATTTATCGAAGAACCACCCAAAGAAGAGGAAACAGAACCCTTTGCCGTCGCAGGCAGCGAATCATCCAAAATAGTAGAAGCTGCGGAAGCTACCCCTGAGATAAAAGTTGAATCTAAACCTAAAATAAAAAAAGAGATTGTAACGCAGAATATAGACTTAGGTGAAATTGTCGGTTCTCTTAATGCCATCCGGCAAACTATGGATTTATCTCCTCTAATTGAGTCAATTAATAACCTCAGTAATTCCTATACAAATTCTATTAGCCAAATTAACGAATCATTCGGTAAAATGATAGATACAATTGCTAACGAGGCTAAATCAATAAACGAAGGATTAAAAGAGGCTAACGAATCGTTAGTTGAACTGAAAACCATAGGATCTTCCATAAAAGATATAAAAGCAAGTTACGAAACTAATACCACTTCTTCATTAAAAGAGTTCCGAGAATTTAAAACAACTTTTAGCTCATTAAAAGACGTTGCCGACAATCTTACAAGATTGGAAAATGCAATGACAAAGCAGTCGGAAATTGTTCATGATGTTATTGACACAACAAAATCGACTAATGAATCGGTCGTTTCCACCGAAAAATCAATCGGAAAGCTTGTAGAGAAAGAAAATGAGCTATTAGATACAAGGAAAAAGGAAACCAATATAGCAATCGGGTTGAAACATAACGATAACGGCGTATTTCTATTTTATAACGGTAAATATGATAGTGCTATCAACGAGTTCCTTAAATCACTTGAATACTATCCGGACAATTTCGATTGTTTAAACAACATATCACTCGCATATATGAAGAACAACCAACTCGATAAAGCTCTTGAATATGCTGACAAAGCCTTTGAAATAAATAAGGAATCATTCTTAATAAATAATACTCTCGGATTGATCTACCTGCGAATGAAGGAGTTCCCAAAGTCGGAGGAATATTTTAATACAGCTGTAAAGATGAACAAGAACTACATTGAACCTTACATCAATCTGGGATATATGTATAAAGAACTGAATAAATTTGACAAGGCGATAGAGATGTGGGAAAAAGTTATCGAACTCGACCCCACAAATATGGAAATTAAACAAAAATTAATGGAGCTTAAGGAGGGCAAGATAGGTGAGTGAGAACGATTATTTAAAGAAATTGATAAAATCAAAAAAAGAAAAGAGTAAATCGCCCTTAGAGAAGTTTATAAATAAAGAAAATGTAACCATGGAAAATAAGGCAACGGCAGTTAACAAACCAGAGGTCGAAATTAAGCATTATGACGGGACTACACAAACAACCGAGACTAATAACGCTAAACCATATGAATCGAAACAGGTAGAAAATACTCCTCAGAAACATGTTTCAAATAATTCTCCGGATTCTTTGCTGAAAGCAACCGGTTTGAGGGAATTTGATATAGATGCTCTCGATGTCGATTATACCGAGAAAGTTGCAAATAAGCCCGCTACTCCTCCCGTAGTAGAGAAAGCTTCCGCTCAAAATAGCGTTTCCGTGACTGAAGATGAAGTTAATCAACTGATCGGATTCGTGAAAGTCGGGAATTTTGATGCAGCCGTAGATTTCATCGTTCAGCTAAAATTAAAATATAATATTGACAATATTTTATAATTCTGATAGTATTACGTAAAGTGAAATGCAAATTTTAAGGAGGATAATATATGCCAGATCATAAGTCTTGTGAAAAGAGAGTAAGGCAAACAGAAAAGAGGACATTGGCCAATCGTATTGTGAAAACAAAGGTTAAAAATACGGTTAAGAAATTTATATCTGAAAATGATAAAGATAAAAAGAGCTCTCTGTTGAAAGAGGTATACCGTATTTATGATAAAGCTGTTTCCAAGGGTGTTTTTAAGAAAAACAAAGCGGCAAGAACAAAATCAAGATTATCAAGGAAACTTGCGGATTGATTGAATTTTAAACAAATAAAAAAGGGGGATCTTTTCGGATCCCTCTTTTTTTATTCTATCAATTTCAGCAATTACTGATTCTCAAGTGTAAATACAATCGGCCATACAATCCGAACAGGTATAGGCATACCTCTCGTTTGAGCAGGTTTGAATCGTAATTTCTTTGCCGCACTAAGAGCAGGTTGATTGAATATTTCATTCGAGCTTTTAATTATCTTCGCATCCACAACTATTCCCGTAGTATCTACATCTAACTGAACAAATACTTTGCCTTCCAACCCCATCTTCTTAGCGATTTCAGGATATTCTGCACTGGGTTTACTGACTAACACAGGTGCCTGTTCATACACTCTGAAGAAATGATCTACTTTCGGCGGAGGAGGAGTATTAACATCAAAAGTAGTTTTTCCTATGGTTTGCTGTTCAACTTCCTTATCACTCTTTGCCGCAACTGCTATTTTAGGTTTTGCTACAGGTGGCGGTTCTTCAACTTTTGATATTTTTTGTGTTTCGATATTTTCCATTTTTATCGGGACAATAACCCTCTTCAATTTGTAAGGATGCGGTGTGTAATGAGGGAACAGAAGGAAAAGAGCTATAATAAAAATAAGGGTAACCAACAAGCTGACTCTTACATTGATAGGATAGTTTTCTTCAATTGGGTTCGATAATTCAATTCTTCTCATAAAATACTCCCATCACAATCGTGCCTTTTTCGTAGCCAGCGAGATTCTTAACACTTTGTTAGCGGACAACTGATCAAAAATATCGTTAACAACGCCGTAGTTGACATTTTTATCCGCTTCGATGGATGTAATTAACCCTGGGTTTTCAGCCGCTTTTCTTGCCTGTAAAATACCGACATAGCTTATTGGTACTATATTGTCATCAATCGATATAATACCGTCTTCACCTATCCAGATATGCGCCACACCTTTGTTAGGCAACTTCTTAGCATTCTCAGCCGGTGGTAATAATATTCTCAAACCATGCTCGGTCCTAAAAACAGTGGTTACCATAAAGAATATCAACAGAAGAAATGCTATATCACCTGTGGATGCTGTGGGGATTTCTATGGAGCCTTTTTCAATTTTTTTAATTTCCATATATCATACCCCTCAAAATTCTTCACTAATAGGTGAAGGTTTCAGACTGATCTTTTCGGGCACATTTAAAGTGTTAAACGCCTTTTTTAAATTGTCAAACACCGTAATCATAACACCGTATTTACAAAACCTGCTTGTTTTCATTGAGAATATAAGGTTTGTATCCACCTTTTCCGTATGCCCTTTTGTTAGCAGATTAATTGCCGAATCTTCGATTTTATCAATAGGGGTTTTCTTTCCATCTATTTTAACAGACCCGTCCCTTGCAACATAAACATGTGCAATACTTGAGGATTTAACCTTAACGGTTTCTCCCTTCTCGGGTAATACAATCTGCAAACCAAGCTCATTATTAAAGATCGTCGTTGTCATGAAAAACACCAATAACAGGAAGGCTATATCACCGGTAGATGCCGTAGGGATTGAAGATGAAGTTGGTCTTTTTCGCCTTCTCATAATTCAATTCCTATTTTCCCGATTCTAACAAGAATGTAATCATATCACTTGCAGCTAATTCCATATTTCTGGTGTAGTTGTTAATCATATTCGTAAACCATGTATGAGCAAACGATACGGGTATTGCTATTGCAAGCCCTGTTTCGGTTGTAATAAGAGCTTCCGAAATACCGCTGGCAACGAGTTTCGGATCAACGCTTCCGGCAAGAGCGATAGCATCAAAAGCACTGATCATACCACTAACCGTTCCCAAAAATCCCATCATAGGTGCCAATGTTACAACAGCTGCCAAAGCAGACATACCTCTATCGAGAAATGACAGTTCCTTTACTGCTGAGGTTTCCATTGCTTCTTCCATTGCATCTTTATCTTTACCGACTTCTGCATAGGCCTGGACGCCGGCTAAAAGTATTCTTGCAATAGGACTGTTCTCTTTTTTACAAATATTGATAGCTCCATCCACACCGTTGGCATTATAGGCTTTTTCGATATCTTTGATTAATTTTTTAGTATTTGTTCTCGCCCAAATGAGTGTTATAATTCTTTCAATTATGTATAGAATTCCCACAATTGCCGCTGCAAGCAAGAACCACATTGTCCAGCCACCACGATTAAAAAAATCAATCACTGTTCCTCCTTTGTTACAATATTTCCGATTAACTACTAATTCTCATAACCAAAGCAAATTATATTCATATCAAAATAAAATGTCAAGTAGTTATCTGCTACTCCAGACATGATATAATTGTACCGGAATATATGCGAATATACCTGCAACCAGAAGTAACCCACCTTCAAAAGCAGATACTTTCATCGCTCCTATTAAAAGCGGTAATATATCCCATGAGCGTGCATGTGCCAATGAGGGGAAAATCACTCCTATCCTGATCAAATGAAGTACCGTTACACCTAACATGAAAAAGGCACTGAACAATAATGAAATATATATCTTTGAACCCGGTTTAATTAACTTTAACAATTTTTTAATAATTAGGGAGGCATAAAACAGGGATACCGTGAAAACCAATGTCGATATGGCGAAGATTATTTCAGCAGGTATAATTATCTTCATTATCTACCTCCTCCTCTTGGGATTAACAACCTTGTAAAATTTATAAACGCCAAGTAATGTCAGAACAGCCGAAATCCCGAAGAAAGAATAAGCCACCCACGTTTCTATGCTGTTCATTTTAATGCTACCCGTAAAAATAAAAGCGTATGCCGAAACTAATGCATAGAATAAAAGTCCGGATGGCGCAATAACCATAAACTGCCAATCGGTTTCTTTATGAAGCACCGTTTCATACTTCCTGGCAATAAACCCCATAATTATGAAAGTAATCCATAGAACCAAAGTACCTAATATAGCCAAAAGGCTAGAGATGTTTGACCACATTGAAAGTTCTTTGGAAACAGCATTAATCGGAAACAGATAATAACTCATACATCCTCCAATTCATACAAGAAGTTTTTTCATTTTATCTTTCATTTCTTCCGCTCTCGTAGGACCTATCAGCATCGAAGCCGATTGCTCCAATCCGTCAATATATTTCGACAGAAGCTTAGAACTATATTTATCGGAATCTTTCATTCCTATATCCGACTTTATATTTTCTATAATCTCATATGTAAAATCCTCGAGATATTCTTCGGCTATTTTATTTATATCGTTCAGCACCCGAGCATCAAAATCTTTTTCTTCAATTATCTCTTCTTTCTTTTCCTCGACAACAACTTCCTCTTTTTTCTCCTCGACTTCGGGTACAGCCTCTGGTTTCGCTTCAACAACCGTTGCATTCAGCGATCCGATAATTTTGTCGTCCTCCAGTTCCTCTTTGGCAACATACCCAACAATCTTATTGGAATCCTGAATAAACACGGAAAGATGCCCATTCCCTCTTATAACCATCTTCTTGAAATTAATTCCCTGCAAAGCGGACATTGTTTGTTTCAATACGACCATGGATTGTCTCATCTGCTTCTCGGTAAATCTGGCATTTTCCGAATTTACACTCCTAAATTCGTCGTTTTCGGCAACAAAAAGGGAAATCAAATCATATTTATTCAGTATCAGGTCTAAATTATTCGGCATTTCTCCTTACCCCACTTTACCTTTGGCAATCTTCTTTATAACATTCTGTATCTTTTGTTTTGTTTGATCCGTACCGTACCTTCTTACAGATACTTTGCACAATTCATCGATTATACCTTTTGATATGTCAGATATCTCATTTTCGCTTATATCATTACTTACGTTTTCAAGATGAAGTTTGACGCTGTTTTCCTCTTCAACTAAAGCATTACTCATCTTGCTCTCCGTATCCATAGTCTTCAATGAATATACAACATTTTGTAACCAATCGTCTTTACTGCCTCCTTTCGCAAATTCATCAATAAGGTAATTAATCTGAAGAACTTTACTTTTAATAAACTTCTTTATGTTAGGAGATAAGTTTAAAACACTGCCCTCGGTAACTTTCTCCTCAGCTTTTCCCTCTACTTCCGCGGGTTTCTCACCGGGAGCGGTAGCAGGTTGAGCAACCTCTGCTTTCCCTTCTATTATTTCAGCAATCCTATCTGCTGTCATATTAATATCGCTTTGTTTATCAACCTGTAATCCAATGTAAATGTCATTTTTAGGAATAATAAGATACACTAAATCGTCAGTATAAAATTTCAAATCATTAAAACCATCTAATTTAAGTAATTTTGATATAACATCACCACACGAACCAACAAAGGCGGATATATCATCCATGACACTTGAATTTTCTCCGACAGATTCTACCGGAGAACCGTCATCACTCTTAACAGTAACAACACCTTTTACTCCTTCAACGGAAATCATTTTTTCAAGAAGTTCTTTCATTCCTCACCTACTATTGTTCTTCTTTTGCTTCTGCATATTTCTTTTTGGCAAGCATAGGACCAAGTTGCTCAATAGCCTTTTCATATAAAATCTTTTCGACAGTTTCACCGATCTTTTTAATTTCATCAACACTAACAAGATATAGCTTATCCTTATTAACCACTATCCCTTCCCGCTCAAATTTAAAAAGCTCTACCTGCCCATTAAGTCCCTCTGTTTCTACTAACTTTTTCCTTATATAATCATACCAATTATTTATATCTATGTCAAATGCCCCGTATGCTTTTAAAAATTTATTTACCTTATCAACAGTCTCTTTCATGGAGTTTTCTATAATATTCTTATCATATATAAAACCGTTCTGAATGAGCCAAACAAGAGCCCCATATACATCAATTATGCTAATATCACTAATCTCTATTATCTTACGCAAACTTCTCTTTCCATTGACAAGCAAAAGGACTCTCCAATCCGTTTTCCTCATGGAAATTTTACTGCCCTGGGGTAACTTTGTCGATTTTGCAAGAATCGTATCAAAAGGAGGAAGTTGCTTTACATAATTGTGAATCTCTCGTTTCCGTCTCTCTATCTCTGTGATTATATTTCCGCTTTCGTCACTAAATGTTTTTTCGTCTGTTTTTTCGCCTGTTTTGAATTTGAATTCTCCGTCTTCAGCGAGGGCTATGAGATAAAGCGCTTCCGCACCTTTTTTCTCCCTGTAAAACGCATGGTAGATCTTCCCCGAGTTGATATAGATAAGAGCCTCCCCCTCTGCTGT
>JAACEC010000052.1 GCA_011682715.1 Pseudomonadota bacterium | reverse complement strand
AATCTCGACAAGAGCAGTTCTCTTTTCGTATTTTTGAACAATTTTGAGATATTTACGTTATGGAATCTCACTTTAATCGGTTTAGGACTCGGAGTCATTACAAAATTGAATAAAAAGAAAAGTACGACAATTGTATTTGTACTGTGGATTTTGTGGGTTTTGATTAATACATTTGTGCTTAGAAAGTTTTCCCCGGGAATGGCGGGATAAATTGTTTACCTGTTATTAATGGCCATTAAATACGCTTTTGCTATTGACGGGAATTGCCGTTTAATTTAGAATATAAACCTATGAAAATGTTTAGGTATTTAATCATTTTTCTGCTTCCATTACTAATCAATGCTTCTGTAAAAACAGGTGTTGAGTTTAAATATGAAAGAGATACCTTGAATCTGCTTTCCATTAAACCCTATGTATCATTTGACACAAGCGGTTTTTCGGTAATTTTTCAACCGAATCTTAAATTCATGGACACTTCTCTTCCTCCTAAAAATTTATTTAAGAACATCGTTGGAATGAACATGCAGACCGGTTATATATCTTATGAAAACAGTCTGTTTTTCGCGGGAGCAGGGAAGAGAACAATAAGATGGGGCGAAGGTGTTTCTCCTCTTTTATTATCAGGTTATCTACCGGTGAATAATATCACTTACGGGTTAAAATATAAAAATATAAAAATGACTTGTGCATACCTTCTTCTTGATCGCATGTATACGACACAAAACGATGTGGTGGGTGACACATCTACCGTGAAATACTATTTTAGCCGTTTTATTTCCGCACATAAAATTGAGTTTTTAATTAAAAAAACGAAGCTCGCTCTGTCGGAAGTAGCATTAATCTACTATAAGAACGGGGAGCATTTGCCGATACAGTTTTTGAATCCCTTGAATGTAATGTATGTACTTCAGTGGAACGATCCTGATGAGGGGAATACGATTCCTACGAATCTCTTCTGGGATTTGTCCCTGGAACAACAGATAAAGAATCATAGTCTCTATATGGAGCTGTTAATCGATGATTTTCAATACGACAATCCTCCAGGTGATATGAATGAACCGAACCATCTTGCATTTACAGCAGGAGATAGTTTCGATATCAGTGGTTTTGATATCACATTGGAGTACTCTCTTGCTACGAGGTGGGTATACGGATTATACGCTCCCGCAGGAAGATACACGGCATACGGATTCCCTCTGGGGACAGAAGAAGGGAACGACTTTGATAGAGTTTACCTGAATATAAATAGGCGTATAGGCAATTATTCGGTTTATTTCAAGGGATTTTACAAACGAAAGGGGGAAGGAACTCTCGATAAGATGTGGCCCTCGGGCGGAGGATTCAGAGAAGAGGAATTCCCAAACGACAATTTTCTTTCCGGAAATGTAAAGTATTATATTTGTCCCAAAATCGGTTTCGGTTACGTCACAAAGACAATTGGACTAAATATCGAGGGTGGCGATCTCTGCCAAATCGAAGTAGACAATACGATTACCGTATATTCAATTTTACGTATAGATTTTTACTTAATAATTGATTGACATAAATATATAAATATTATATCATATAGCTAAAACAAAGGAGGTACTCATGAAAGGTGTATGGAATAAGGTACTGAAAATAGATCTTAGCACGAAAAAGGCGGAAATAGTCCCCGTCAATGATGATGTATATAAAAAATATAATATGGGATTGGGCATTGCCACCTATTTTCTTTACAAGGAAACGGAAGGTAAAATTGATCCGTTGGGACCTGATAATGTGGTTGTTTTTTCGCCTGGTCTTTTTGTCGGCACTGGCGTTCCCACCGGTTCTAAATCGGCAATGACATTCAAATCTCCTCTAACAGGCGGTTTTGGAAGAGCAATGGTCGGTGCTTATCTTGGTGTTGAGATGAGAAAGTCCGGTGTGGATGCTATTATAATTAAAGGAAAGAGCGATAAACCCGTAACACTCAAGATAGACAACGAACATGTTGAATTTATCGATGCAGAGGAGTACAGAGGACTCGATTCGATTTTAACTCAGGAAAAACTGAGAGAGAAATACGGCAAGACATACAGAACATGTGCAATAGGGCAGTCAGGTGAGAATCTAAGTAAGATTTCCGGAATCGATTTTGAGGAAAGACAGGCAGCAAGAGCCGGCGGAGGAGCCGTATTCGGTTCAAAGAATCTGAAAGCCATAATTATGAAAGGGGATAAGAAAATAGATTTTGCAAATCCCGAAAAATTGAAAGAGTTGAATAAAAAATGGGTAAATATCATTAAAGAACATCCTGCAACAAAAGCCGATATGGATTACGGTTCGGGGGAATTTTACGAATGGATGAACAAGGAAAGGGGAACATTCCCTTCAAGAAACTGGCAGTGGGGATATTTCCAGTCCGTGTACGATAACCTGAAAGAGGGAGAAAAATCACACATAGATCCTTACTACTGGTCACCGAAATATACGGTTAGACACCATCCTTGCCCTACATGTACGAAACCGTGCGGAAGAATAATCGAGGTCAAAGAGGGGAAATATGCCGGAACAAAGGTGGACGGTATCGAGTATGAGGTACTGTACTCCCTTGGTGGCGTTTTGGAAATCGATGATGTGGAAGCCGTTGCCAAAATGAACGAAATTTGTGACAGAGAAGGATTCGACGCCATATCAGCCGGCGTTACAATTGCATGGGCTATGGAAGCATACGAAAAGGGACTGCTCGATAAAGATAAAATGGAAGGAATCGAATTGACCTTCGGTAATGCCGATGCTGCTATTGAAGTACTCAAAAAAATGGCAAAGAGAGAGGGCTACATAGGGAAGCTTCTTGCAGACGGAACAAAAGCGGCTGCTGAAAAACTTGGAAAAAATTCCGATCAGTTTGCCATTAATATAAAAGGTCTCGAGCTTCCCGGATATGATGTGAGAGGCATTAAAGGAATGGCTCTTGCCCTTGCCGTTTCGGTAAGAGGAGCATGTCATTTGACTGCCGGAGTATACGGTATCGAACTCGGCGGAAGCTGGTGGAAATATAAAGGGATTGACAGATTGAGCAGTGATTGGAAAGGTTTTGAGGTGAAAGCCGCCGAAGATCTTGCAACGACGTATGATATTTTCGGCTTGTGCAAATTCTCGAGACATATGTATTTTCTCGAAGGAATGCCCGAGCTCAACAATGCCATAACAGGTAATGATATAATTGATGCCGATGTTATGACGATAGGAGAGAGGGTTTACAATCTTCAGAAAATGTTCAATATCAGAGAGGGAATCGACAGAAAATACGATACGCTACCATACAGAGTAACACATAACCCCATACCAAAAGGTGTTTCAAAGGGTGCTTATGTGAGCGAAGAGGAGCTGCAACATATGCTTGATGAGTATTACATGGCTCGCGGTTGGTCCAAAGATAGCACTCCTACGGCAATTAAACTTGCTTCGCTTGACCTTCTCGATGTCGTGGATGAAAGTATTGCTGCCGGTATTTAATAAAAAGGGGGATTTTTCCCCCTTTCTTTTTTACAAATGAAAATAAAAGTTTACGGAATTTTAAAGCGTTATGTCGGGGACAGGGATTATATAAAAATCGACATACCGGAACCCACAACCGTTGCAGACCTCTTTTCAAAAGCAGGGATTCCCGGTAAATATGTGTTTATTGTCGAGAAAAACGGGAAAGCGATTACGAAAGACATTACAGTTAATAACGATGATGAAATTTCGTTAATTCCATTTATTTCCGGTGGTTAATGAATAATAAAAATAATCTCGAATCGATAGCAATAGGTTCGGTTTTAATTTATCTCTCATTTGCTCTTGTTTTTGCAATTAATAGAATGTTATGGCATCCTCCTGCTATTTGGGTATCACAATCGCTTTTATTGTTTTTTATTTTACCCGTTTTTATTTATGACGGTGTTATCTATCAATCGGAATCCTTTTTGAAGTACATTACGATACCTCTGATTGTAGTTGATATTTTGGTCCTCGCTATTTTTAAGGACAGAGGAAACCTTCCTTATGTACTGTATGTATTCGTTGTCGTATCATTGCTATATACTTTTTTTCTTTTAAAATTATACAAGCAGTACAAGCTGTTTTATCTCGGAATCGGAAGGTGGAAGATATGGTTGCCCGTCCTCGCAGTGGTTTTTGTAGTCATTATAATCGGAACGGCGTATTTTTCATCAAAAAGAGCATATATCAGGGTTTATCCTCTCTACAAGTACTATATAAGATCCAACGGGGAAATTTTCTTCTACGAGTTATCGTTTCTCATATTTATGTTTTCGTGGGAATTTTTATTCAGGGGATTTCTGATTCCCATTCTCAGAAAAAAGACGGGGTTATTCCTTGCCATAGCAATAAGTACGATTATTTTTTCCTTAGCTCATTACGGGAAGCCGGAAACAGAGATTTACAGTTCCATTTTCGGAGGTGTATTACTGGGATATTTAACGGTCTATTTCGAATCCGTATATCCTGCGGTATTATCACATTTTTTTCTGAGTTTTACCATGAATATGTTTGTAATGCTAAGGGTAGGGAAAATTCATGCACCTGCCGTTATTATGAATCTATTGAAAAGCTTACATTAAATTATTTGATAATTAAGTAATCTTTTGATTCTTTCTTAGTTATTTTCGGCGGTTTGTAATCGCTTTTCGGGTATCCGACAACCAAAATTGTAAAAGGTGTTTCGTTCTTGGGTCTCCCGAGAATTTTTTTTAAAAAATTCATTGGACTTGGTGTGTATGTTAGGCTTGAGATTCCGAGGTTATGAAGAGAGGAAATGAGAAAACCGGTTGCAATTCCTACCGATTCGAAGGGAAAATAGTGTTTTACTGTTTTTCCGTTTTCGTCGAAATGATATCTCTGAACGAAGATACATATAAGATAAGGAGCTTCCTCAAGGAACGGCTTTAATATGTTCGTATTAAGAGGTAACAATCGATCTTTCCATTCCTTAGTTATTCGTTTTTCATAGAATTCTTTTTCAGTTTTCTCCGACTCTTTTCTTATAATGGATTTGATTTCTTTGTCCTTTACAAGAACGAATGTCCACGGCTGGTCATTGGCTCCGGATGGGGCGCTTGCCGCTATATTTATACAATTTTTGATAACTTCAAGGGGGGGTGTCACACCATTGAAAGCTCTAACCGATCTCCTCCGTCTCATTCTTTTTATCATCTCTACGGATTTTCGTATCAGTTCTTGTTTTTTCTCTTCGATATTCATAATAATCAAATAATACTGTTTTTTATGTAATTAACGGCATTTTTAAATATTAAAAGTCCTGTTCCCTCTCCGGTTAGTCCTAACCTCTTCCATGCCGGGTGGTAGTATGCCGAAGAAAATCTTTCCGGGTGTGGCATTAAACCGAGAATCTGTCCCGTTTTATCGCAAATCCCTGCAATGTTCATAATGGAACCGTTTGGGTTGAATTTATCGTCTACAACGCCGTCCCGTGAGGCGTATTGAAAAACGATCTGGTTATTGGAAACCATTTTGTCGAGTACTTCGTGGGAGGCTATGAATTTTCCTTCAGCATGGGCAATAGGTAGTTCGATTGTGTCGGGGAACTCCTTATCTATGAATTTGGAAACACTGTTCCCGTTTACCTTAAGATTTACCCACTTGTCTATGAAGACACCGGAGTCGTTGAGGGTAAGGGTTGACTCTATTTTTATAGTACCCGATGTATCGGGTAGAAGACCTGTCTTAACTAAAACTTGAAAACCGTTACATATACCGATTATTAATTTTCCTTGTGAAATGAATCGTGAAATTTCTTCGCGTTTGTAATGCATAAGAAAATCGGCGAAAACCTTGCCGGCTGAAATATCGTCACCGTATGAAAATCCTCCGGGGATCGCGATTATGTGATATTTATCGAAGTTTTCTCCGTTTTTAATGATTTGATTGAGGATTAGAGTTTCCGTTTCAACCCCGACCGATTTAAAAGCGTTTTCCGTTTCGAGATTGCAGTTCGTTCCCTCTGTGTATAGAAGAGCGGCTCTAACTTTCATATTAACTCCCTTTTCCATTGTTTGATCGCGGTTTTAAGGTCCAAATGCACACTGTTTCCTCGGAATCCAAATCGCATCGTATCTCCTTTCCTTGCATAACCGATTTTATGAATCGGAATGTCCTGCATCATTTTTAAAAATGCTTCTTCATCCTTTACCTCTACGATATAACGCGAAGCGGATTCGGAAAAGAGTGCCGTAATAAAATCACAATCGGTATTTGTGACCTGGGACAGATTAAAATCAAAACCGCATCTTCCGCCGATTGCCATCTCAATAGCAGAAACTGCTATACCTCCCTCACTTATATCATGACATGCAGAAACAGCCCCATTTTTTATCGATTGATATAACGCCATATGTGTCTTTTTTGCCGTTTTAAGATTGACTGCGGGGACGATACCACCCTTTAATTGAAGGAGATCGTAGAGTATGGAGCCTCCCATTTCATCAAATGTATCGCCGATGATATAAACGGGATTATCGACGGATTTGAAATCGGAGGTTATTGTCGCTCTGATATCATCGATTAC
>JAACEC010000051.1 GCA_011682715.1 Pseudomonadota bacterium | reverse complement strand
TTGCTATACTAATTGCTCCGCGAATTGTGATATCAAGATCGGGAAATTCTTCTCTTGCAACAGGCGAACCGGAATAGACGGAAGCCCCCGATTCATTTGTAATAATCGGTTTTGCTTCGAGATCGTTTCCCCTGATGATTTCCGTTATAAAATCATACATCTCTCTGGAATAGGTACCGTTCCCTATGGATATATATTCCGGAGTATATTTCTTAACGGTTTCGATTATTGTATGCTGAGCTTTTTTATTTTCTGTCTTGCCCTTTTCGGTATAGATCGTTCCGTATGCGAGAAGATTACCGTATTCATCGATCATTGCAAATTTCGAACCCGTCCTTATGCCCGGATCAATACCGAGGATTTTAACCTCGCCTGCCGGCGGTTTCATAAGAAGAGTTTCGAGATTTTTTCTGAATACATTGATTGCTTCGTCGCTTGATCTCTCGAATATTTCGTTTCGTATCTCCGTCTCTACCGATAATTCGATTTGTTTCTCGGCAATCTTTATAAATCGTGCAACTTCGTTTTCAAAACCGTTTGTGCGAAGGTATTTCTTCTCGATGGAGGGAATGATTTGATCCGTCGGAAAAATCATTTTGACCGAGAGGATTTTTTCCGTTTCACCTCTGGCAATTGCAAGATACCTGTGAGAGGGGATGGATTTTGCAGGTTCGGAATAATCATAATATATCGAGTATTTCTCCTGCGTGTCCGTAGCCCCCTTTCTCTTTTCAGAGTGAATGATTCCGCTGCGTTGTCCTATTGCCCTTATGAGCCTTCGTATATCTGCATCTTCTTTGATTTTTTCTATGATTATGTATCCCGCCCATTCAATGACATCATCAACCGTTTTTATGTTGTGTTCTTCGTTTATATATTTGCTTAATGCCTTATGAGGATTGTCGATTGTTCCATTCCGGAGCATTAGGTCGGCAGCCCCGGTGAGTCCCGCTTCTTTGGCAATGGTCGCTTTTGTTCGCCTTTTCGGTTTATAGGGGAGGTATAGGTCTTCAAGTTCCGACTTTTTTGAGCATGAATTGATTTCCCCTTTTAGCTCGTCTGTTAATTTGCCCTGTTCTTCGACTGATTTTATTATGGCAAGTTTTCTCTCTTCAAGTTCTGTATGGTAATTGAATAGCCTGTCGATATTCTCGACATCAACCTCGTTTAAGCCTCTCGTTGCCTCTTTCCTATAACGTGCAATAAAGGGGTATGTTGCCCCCTCCTTGAGGAGAGTAATCGTATTTTCTATGCGATTCTTTTCGATGTTCAGATCCGATGCGATAAGAGAGACGATTTTCTTTATATCATTATCCATAGAGAAGAATTTAGCAGATAGGGGATGATTTGTAAAGTGTTTTTTTGATGGGGACGGTAGATAGGTACGGACATATTTACCGGTTTAAGGAGGAAATTTTATAAGATGTATTTCCCTGAATTTATTTTAGATTCACCATGGGAATAATATGGACGCTGACCCAATTTATCAGTCGCCCGCAGTTTCGGACAATGTTCGGCGGGTTTGCAAAGGGGGTGCAACCCCCGTAGCCCCATATCCGCCTGTTATGTGCCCCGACCGAAGCGTAGCGAAGGGAGTGTGCAACGTGGCAAGGAAGCCGAAGGCTTCCGCAGAGTTCGAAAACCTGCCGTAAATTCCATTGTTGCCGTAGTTCTTTCTAATTTCTGGTTTCATATTATTTTTCCATACCACTACGAGTGTTCTTAATATGCTTCTAAGTATTCAAAATCTTGACCCTTTGTTAAAAACGTTTTTTGAGCAGGAGTTAATCTTTTCATTGCTATCTTTATTGCTTCTTCGGATTTGTCTATTCCAATCCACTCTCTGCCTAACTCTTGAGCTGCTTTTAAAGTAGTTCCAGAACCACAAAAGCAATCAAAAACGATACTATCTGGATTTGAAGATGCATTAACAATTAATTTTAGTAAATCTAAATTTTTCTCCGTAGGATATGATGGATTCTGTAAATCTTTAAATTCTAGAATATCCTGAATTTTATTTCCATTGCTTTCATCCGCATAAATTATTTTTCTAGGATTACCTGTTTTGGACCATTCTATTAGACCTTGAGCATATAGTTCATCTAATTCCTTTGGATTACATCGCCAATGGCGCCCTTTAGGTGGTTTCATACCCCTCCATTCTTGACCTGTAGGTCCATTTTGTGTTTCACCTGGTGCATGCAATGGTATAGTAGTATATCTTCTTCCATTCTTATCTATTTTTTTAAACAAGCGTTTAACATCTTCATCAGTTTGTGGAATTCTAGGATCGTTCCAGATTTGTTTACCAGGCTTTTTTGAATAAAAAAGAATCATGTCTTTTATATTACCGTATGCTTTTCGATTGAAATTTTTTGGATTGCATTTAATACGAGTAATGTCATTTATGAAACAATCCTTTCCAAATACCTCGTCCATTATTATTTTAACATAGTGACCTATTTTATAATCAATATGAAAATAAATAGAGGAGATATCGGACATCAGCCGTTTTATTAAAAATAGCCTTTCTCTTATAAATTCAAGATATTCTTCACCAACTAAAGAATCATCATAGGCTATATTATCGGAGTTACTTCTACTTATCGTATTTGCTTTCTCAGCACTTAAGTGAAAGGTGTTCATCGTTGCAAAAGGCGGATCGATATACACTAAATCAATACTCTCTTCCATCCCCATTTCTTCAATCATATATTTCATAACTCTTAGATTATCTCCCATTATTAATATAGAAGTTGAATCTTTAGAGCCAGAAATACTTTTAAGTTTACATTTATCTATTTGGTCATAGATTTTCTTTTCAGATTTCTTATTAGAATATTGGAGTTCCATCTCTTCCGCCATTATATTTGATAGAGGAATTCTCTTAGAACTAAAACACTCATAATATTATATTCAGAGTATGTGGTAGTTATTTCTCGATACATTTTGTTTCCACTCTTAATGTAAAGAACGCCATCAAGAATTCCTATTTTTATTGCACCTTCAATATTAGACTGTAAAGTTGAGATTGCATCGCTGAATTGTGCATTCTGATGACCGCCGAAGTCGGTTAGAAACTTAGCTTCACCGATTACATACTTCCCATTAAATTTTGCAATGAAATCTAGACCTTTTTCTCTTTCATAACCAAAATGTTCTTTTGCGTAATTCATCATCTCATTATCACTCGCATCTAGTATAACGTTTCCTTGAATAGAATCAAAAGCATCGATATTTACAACTGGGACCCCGATTGTTCTTTTGCGTAACCAGCGGCGAAAAAGTGGTCCGATTTGTCTGTTCGTTTCTTTTGGTTCAGTGCATTTTTCAAGGATTTTATCTAAACCCATCTCTCGTAATCGGCCATACAATCGATTAACTGTTGCGGGATTTCTTCCTAAAGCAGTTCGATCTCTTTTTAAATATGCCACATAGGAATCTTTTATAGGAAAAAGGTCCAATGACAACAATTTCTTTAACAAAGTGATTTTATCCTGTTCATTAAATGCATCTTCAATTTCCTGCCAAGGATTAGGGTCAATTTCTCGAATATCCTCAGGAATAGTTGGATATACTCGGAATAGTTTATCCAAGTAGTCTCTTTGGTTTGCAAAGTCTATGCTTAACTGCGTCCAGTGATTCATGTTATCTCCTCTTTTTCTTGTATATTTATCTCATCCTTAAAAGTTTTCCCCTTAGAAATAAGAAAAAATTTGGGTGAAGAGAAGCGTAAACGTTTAACCTCTGTTATAAGATCGTTTCGACCAGTTAAGATTTCTTCTCCGGTTCGTCTTTCTTTTCCGTTAAACGAAGTCAACAACAACGTAATAATTTACTGACTCCTTTTCCAAAGGCAGGTTTTTGAATTGCACATAACATTTAGAGCGTATATGACGTTGCAACCGTAGGGAACAATGTCCCGAAGGGCTAGGGCATAAGCCCGCAATGTATATGCTGTGTTATACGCCTGTTGCTCGGCAACATATTGGCTATTTTTGCTGACTCATTCCCCATAGAAATAATCCACCGAGAATAACTATTGCCAAGCCTTTTAGATTCTCGCTTTTCTCCTTTTCTGTCTTTAGATCTGTAGTCCACGAAACAAGTGAGGTTACAGAACGCCCAATGTCTCCCCAGTATAGTGGAATATATTCTGCTCCTTGTAAGAATCCCAAACTTTCTGACGCAATGTCGCTTTCCACAATGGGTATCAATGGTTTTCTATCTAAAGCATATCCTATTTCTTGATGAACCCAATTTGAAGTGACTCCGTTCTTCGTAAGAAGAGAAACCACACAATCACTTTGCTGGATCAGTGTTTTAATCTTGTCTGGCAGGTATTGCGGAAATGTCTTTGGGCGTACACGCTCAGCAACAATAGGCGTAATTCCAGAGAGCTTAAGTTGTGACTCAATGAAACGGACAATTGAACTATCCTCGCTACTATGGCTTATGAAAACGGTATATTGCATTTTATTTACCTCTCTTTATTATTAGCCGACCAATTGCGTATAACGTTCCCAGCATAAAAGAAGTTTTTGCGAAGCAAAAATTTGGGTGAGTGCCGTAAGGCACGAACCTTTTATGCTGGGTTAGGCGACATTACAATCTCACTACTTGCTCCCCTATCTAACGCTGTAGTAATACTCATCTTCATAAATTTCTTCTCTTTGTTCTTTGAGTCTGGAATATGGCAGGGAACTTTCATCCACTTTCGCGTACTTTCCTTCCCGGGTTTGTTTTAAAAAGGTTAACAACGCCTTTTCTTCTTTTTGTCTTAATTCTTTCTTCTTTGCTTCCATGATTTTTCCTCCTTATTCAACAATGATCTTTCTTCCTGTTTGTATTTCAATTTGATTCTTAATACCTGATAAGTCTATTTCAAATCCGCAACTACAAGTAATTTTAGCATCTTTTGGAAAAGGTGTAAATCCTTTATTTTTAAAGTCTACATCAATTTTGGGATTAGGAACAAATTTTGCGTATATCTTATAAGTTTTACCACACTTTGGGCATTTTTGTTCAATCTCAGCTACATCAGGTATTGTCTTTTGTGGTATCCTTACAGGAGCTCCAACAGGAACAGCTTGTCTAAATATTTTGTTATCCTGAGTTGCAAATATCTTAAAAGAAGTGGTAGTTTCAAAAAGTAGTCTACTAACTGTTTGGATTCTATACACAATCTCAGCCAGTTTTGGATCTTTATCTACCCTTGTTATCTTTAGCCCAATTCCTTCTAAATCATCAATTTTTATTGATCTTCCATGTGATCTCCATTTGGAATGGTTTATTAATTTCCCTGTAATTTCCTCTGCTCGTTTCCTTTTCATTTCTTTAGTTACAGGTTTTTTATGGTTCTCAGTAACAGTCCATTTTTTGAATTTATAATCTTTTAGCCATTCAACAACTAAATCTTTAGCAAAATTTAGTGAGTGAAATACACTGCCTAATTCACCCGGTGAAATCTGCGCTATCATTATCGCATCAAATGGATTTAGCGCTCCTTGTTCTTCTGCTTCTTCCCTTTTCTTCTTAACCCATTCCATATAATCATATGCTGATACTACAGAACGCCCAATTTTTATTTGTGCATCAATCGGACCCAAACTTCCAGTTTCAGTCATTAAAATTTCGTCACCTGATAAAACAATAATTGTACCAGCACTTTTAGCCTCTCCAGATACCACAAATGAAACTGTTTCAAAATTATTGTGTAAAAACCTAACTATCTCCTCGGCCGTCTCGCCACTACCTCCTGGTGTTTCAATATACATATCAAGTCTCTGAAGGTCTTTTTTGCTTGCCAATAAATCACGAATCACATAAAAATCTGCTTGTTCTAATGAAACAGCTGGAATTGGTTTTTCAATAGCAGCGGCGTATACAAATAAATAGGTATCTCTCAATTTGTTGTATTCCGATATTAACCTCAACAACTCAGATTCAAGATCAGTGCCGCTTAATCGTCTGTTGATATACTCATTCATTAAACTCATATTTCATATCCTCCTTTCAAACTTACAATGTCGCCTACCGACTGAATAAACGCTATTGTGTTTATACCCCCGATTTGGCGGGATAAACACAATTATTTATATCTCTCTTTTATCATTTATTCGCCTCTATATCAAATAAATCATCCAAAGGAATTTTTATTATAACTTCACTATCTCTTTTAAATTCAACTTTCACGATGGGGATTTTGCTTGCATGTGTTACTCCGCAAGCAGGCAGAGATTTTGCGGACTCCTCAAAACTCATTATTTCAGAAACCCCCTCCATTATAGGATTAATCCTTTTTTTATAAGCTGTAATTCAATATCATTTAACACTATAAATAATATTAAATCGATTTGAGATAAAAGTCAAATGAATTTTCAATGATTCAATGATTCGGATAGAGATAGAGATGCTGAAACAAGTAATTTCTTGCTGAATTTTTGAATTTACTCCATTGTTCCAATCTTTTGGTTCTTCGCTATTTAGTATGGATAAAGTATTGACATAGGTGAGATTAAGTAGTATTTTAAGGGAAAAAAGGAGGAAATAATGATAAGTAA
>JAACEC010000185.1 GCA_011682715.1 Pseudomonadota bacterium | reverse complement strand
GTCAAGTCTCACAAGGACAGTGCATAACATCGTGTATAAGCAATGGCTGTAAAGTACTATAAAGAAATGAATATGAATAACATGAACGGAAATGCTAATGTAAACAAAAGTGCGGAAAATCCCGCCACTGCTCATGCACAAACCGTTAGGTGCAAGGCAAAAACATAGACAGAAAATGATAGATTTGCTACAAGAAAATATTAGAATGGAAAGCCAATGCAACATGAACATAAGTAATGAAATTGTTTTGTATCTGGCTGATAATCCTTCATACTTTACTAAAGATGAATTTTCTTTGAAAGATGATTTGACTTTTGATTTTTTTGTTACTTTTAACAAGACAATGACAAAAAAAGAGAAATGAGTTAATGCTTGTTTTCTTCACTTCCTCTCCCCTCTCTTTTCACCGGTTAAGCCTCTACGCCTATCTACCAATGTTATCTAAATGGTAGATAGGTATAAACATATTTACTAACTAATGTGAATAAAAAGAAAAATTTAACACCCTTCCACTTCGTGGCCATCCCCTCTATAGAGGGGAATTTATGAGATTCCGAAATGAGTAGTGTCATCCCGAATTTATTTCGGGATCTCAGAGATGCTGAAACAAGTTCAGCATGACCGAGTGAAGGTCGCAAATCACAGAACACTCCGCCTACGCTAAAGCTCTGGCGGACAGGCCCGCTCTATAGAGGGGAATTGTGAGATACTGAAACAAGTTCAGCATGACAACCTTAATTCGCTGATAGAGCCAAAACAGTCATTACAGTAGAAACACTCCTCGCTACGGCGGACAGGCCCGCCTGCGCTAAAGCTACGGAGGGCAGGCTCATTTACTTGAGGGGAATTTAGCCTCTCCCCTCTTTCTTTTTCCCTGTTTGTGGCTCTGCGCCTATTTCCCCAGTGTTATCTAAATTTCCTTGACAAAGTCGGTTTAAAATGTATACTACAATTGATTAATAACCAACTTATTAGGAGGAGGACACATGGCAAAAAGAAAAGTTCTAATCATGGGTGCAGCTGGGAGAGATTTCCACAATTTTAACACGTTTTTCAGAGATAATGAAGAGTATGAAGTTGTTGCATTCACAGCTACTCAAATACCCGATATTGATGGGAGAAAATATCCTACCGAATTGGCAGGTTCCCTCTATCCTGATGGTATACCTATCTATGACGAAAAAGATCTTCCCGAACTAATCAAAAAGTTCGATATCGATCTTGTCGTATTCGCATACAGCGATGTCCCTTACAACTATGTAATGGATAAAGGCTCGATAGTAAATGCGGCAGGTGCCGATTTTATGTTTTTGGGACCCAAAGCGACTCAGGTTAAATCAACGAAACCCGTAATTTCCATTTGTGCGATAAGAACCGGATGCGGAAAAAGTCAAACCACAAGAAGAGTATCCGATATTCTCAAATCCAAAGGTTTTAAACTCGCAGTTATTCGTCACCCCATGCCCTACGGCGATTTGAGAAAACAGATTGCCGAGAGGTTCGCAACATATGATGATCTCGATAAGTACAAATGCACAATCGAAGAAAGAGAGGAATATGAACCACACATCGACAGAGGAACAATTGTTTATGCCGGTGTCGATTACGAAAAAATCGTAAGACAGGCGGAACAGGAATCCGATATCATACTTTGGGACGGTGGAAACAACGATTTTTCATTCTACAAATCCGATCTCAATATCGTAGTCGTTGATCCTCTGAGACCCAACCATGAAATGACCTATTATCCCGGTGAAGTAAACTTCAGATCGGCAGATGTCATCGTAATAAACAAAATCGATTCGGCAAGACCGGAAGATATCGAAACGGTTAGACAAAACATCGAAAAGGCAAATCCTAATGCAATCGTCGTGGACGCCGCTTCACCCATAACCGTCGAGGATCCTTCCGTTATCAAAGGCAAAAGAGTTCTCGTCATCGAAGACGGTCCGACACTTACACACGGCGGAATGAAAATCGGTGCCGGTTATGTTGCAGCGAAGAAATTCGGAGCAGCCGAAATTATCGATCCCAAACCGTATGCAGTCGGAACCATTGCCGCCACATACAAAAAATATCCTGATACAGGTATAATCTTACCTGCTATGGGTTACAGTGAACAACAAATTAAAGATCTTGAAAAAACAATTGAAAATGTCCCCTGTGACAGTGTCATTATCGGTACTCCTATTGATCTCAAGAGAGTAGCAAAAATCGACAAACCTTCAACGAGAGTCAGGTATGAACTTGAGGAGATAGGAAAACCGGATCTCGATGGTGTAATTACAGACTTTTTAAAGAGGAAAAACCTTATTTAATCTATGAACAACATCGCAGTAGTGGCATTGGGCGGTAACGCTCTTATTAAAAAAGGGCAAAAAGGCGATATTTACGAACAATTCGCCAATACGAGAAGCAGTTTAAATGCCATAATTCATCTGATAAAGAAAGATTTTAAGGTTGTAATTACGCACGGAAACGGCCCACAAGCAGGGCACGAACTAATAAAAAACGAAATGGCGGAGGAGGTAATTCCTCCTCTGCCCTTAGGCGTAATTGATGCATCTACTCAGGGATGGATTGGCTATATGATAGAACAATCCTTACAGAATGAATTGCTTTTAGAGAAGATAGGAAAGGATGTTGTAACAATAGTAACGCAGGTTCTTGTTGACAAAGATGATCCCTCCATATCCAACCCCACAAAACCGGTAGGTCCTTTCTACAAAGAAGAAGACCTACCTAAATTGAAAGAAAAGGGTTGGATAATCAAAGAAGATGCAGGC
>JAACEC010000050.1 GCA_011682715.1 Pseudomonadota bacterium | reverse complement strand
ACTGTAGTGTTCACGGTTTATGGAAATCGTAGGAGGTAAAAATGTTAAACAAAAAGCTTGAAGATGCCATAAACGCCCAGATCAATGCGGAACTTTACTCGGCATATCTTTATCTGTCAATGGCGCAGTACTTTGAATTCACCGGGCTTAAGGGATTTGCTAACTGGATGAATGTCCAGTTCCAGGAGGAACAGTTTCATGCCTTTAAGTTTATCGATTATATCAATGAAAGAGGCGGAAGAGTGCTTCTTAAAACAATTGAGCAACCTAAAACAGAATGGAACTCCCCTCTTGAAGTTATGGAAGATACATTGAAGCATGAAGAAAAAGTTACATCATTAATCAATAACCTTATAGATCTTTCGATTGAGGAAAAGGATCATATGACAACCAATTTCTTGCAATGGTATATAGCTGAACAGGTGGAAGAAGAAGGTAACGATAAAGAAATAATCGATAAGATAAAGTTAGTGGGTGACAGGGGTAACGGTATGTTTATGCTTGATAAAGAACTCGGTGCGAGGGTTTTCACACCACCGGCAAAGGAGGAATAGAATGAATTTAAAAGGCTCTAAAACAGAGAAAAATCTTTTAACGGCGTTTGCCGGAGAATCACAAGCGAGAAACAGGTATACGTTTTTTGCGAGTAAAGCGAAAAAAGAGGGATATAAACAAATCGAGGCTATATTTCAGGAAACGGCAGCAAATGAAAAAGAGCACGCTGAAAGGTTGTTTAAGTTTCTTGAAGGCGGAGAGGTCGAGGTTGGTGCAGCATTTCCCGCAGGTGTAATTGGTGATACCGTGGAGAATCTTAAGGCATCGGCCGAAGGCGAGCATTATGAAAATAGTGAAATGTACCCTGAATTTGCAAAGATAGCGGATGAAGAAGGTTTCCATGAAATCGCGGCTGTATTTAGGAATATCGCTATTGCGGAAACATACCACGAGA
The DNA here is from genome assembly GCA_011682715.1 of Pseudomonadota bacterium. GTDB lineage: Bacteria > Hydrothermota > 32-111 > QNBC01 > QNBC01 > QNBC01. The sequence goes on along the minus strand of JAACEC010000050.1, from coordinate 6,333 downwards.
GAAGATTCAGGGCTCTTGCTGAAAACATAGAAAAAGACAGGGTGTTTAAGAAGGATAAAAAGGTTTTATGGCATTGCAGGAATTGTGGTTTTATTATCGAGGCCGAGGAAGCTCCTAAGAAATGTCCTGCATGTGCACATCCGCAGTCTTATTTTGAAGTGATATGCGAGAATTATTAAAAAAGTTTCCCGATACCCATTTTGAGGGTGTCGGGGAATCCTCCGGTAATGATATTGATGAATTGATGAATGTCTACGAAAGTATAAAACCTTTTATAGAGACTAGAGTGAATGATTTCCGTGAAGTTTATAGAAAAGGTGATGATAGAAGAATATTTGCGGAACTTGCCTTTTGTATTCTTACCCCTCAATCCAATGCGAGGTACTGTTGGGAAACAATTTGTGATATGTATGAAAATAACATACTCTTTAACGGTGATGAAGAGAGCATATGTAACGCTCTTAGAAGAGTACGGTTTAAAGTCAGGAAATCGGAGTATATCGTTTTAGCCCGGGAATCATTTTTTAGCGGAAATAAAAGCCTGAAGGAAAAAATCGCAGAATTCGATGATACATTTGCCGCCAGAGAGTGGTTTGTGAAGGAGATAAAGGGGTTGGGGTATAAAGAAGCATCACATTTTTTAAGGAATTTGGGAAAAGGAGATAAAATCGCAATTTTAGACAGACATATTTTACGGAACCTTGAGAAATATGGTGTTATAGAAGCAATACCCAAAAGTCTGACCAAAACAAAATATTGCGAAATCGAGAATAAGTTTGCTCGATTTGCCGAGAAAATTGCTATCCCTTTGGAACACATGGATTTGCTGTTTTGGTACAATGCCAAAGGAGAGATATTTAAATGAAATATGAAAATTATACGGTGAACGATATAAAGGAAATGCTAATTGCCAAAGATGTTAAACCATCCATTCAGAGAATAAAAATTCTTGAGTATATAGTTAAAAACAGGAATCATCCTACTGTAGATATGATTTATAATGCGATAAAAGATGAGATTCCTACACTGTCCAGAACTACAGTTTACAATACGTTGAAAGAATTGGTAAAGAGGGGGATATTAATAGAGCTTCTCATAGATGAAAATGTTGTTCGATATGATATGAATATATCCCCGCATGTACATTTTAAGTGTAAAGTTTGCGGTAAAATATACGATTACGATATGAACTGTGAGATTTTTGATAAGAAGGAAATTGATGGTAATAGAATAGAAAAATACAGTGTCTATTTATACGGCACATGTAAAGAATGTTTAAAAAAAGGAGATGAAAAAGATGGCTATTAAAAAGGTTGTTGAAAATGTATTTAATGTAGGCGTAGATCATTGGGACAGGGAAGTTTTTGATTCATTAATCCCATTACCTGACGGCACATCGTACAATTCGTACATAGTTAAAGGGAGTGAAAAAGTTGTTCTCATAGATACGGTGGACGTAAAAAAGGAACATCTATTGAGAAAGGATCTGAGAGCTCTTGGTATCGACAGAATCGATTATATCATAGCAAATCATGCCGAACAGGACCATTCGGGTTGTATTCCGGCAGTACTCAATATGTTTCCCGAGTCGAAAATCGTGACAAATACAAAATGCAAAGGTATGTTAATTGATCTTCTCCACGTAAAGGATAATGATTTTATTGTTGTGGAAGATGGCGAAGAGATGTCTCTCGGTGACAAAACACTTAAATTTATTCTTACTCCGTGGGTGCATTGGCCTGAAACTATGTCAACATATTTAAAAGAAGATAAAATACTCTTTAGTTGCGATTTCTTCGGTTCTCATTACGCTACAAGCGATACGTTTGTTGTTGATGAAGCAAGAACGATACTCGATGCAAAGAGGTACTATGCCGAAATAATGATGCCTTTTAGAAAAATCGTTGCCAAGGACATCGACAAGGTAAATCAATATGAACTATCAATGATCGCCCCGAGTCACGGTCCCGTGTATCAAAATCCGAAATTGATAATAGATGCATATAAAGAATGGGTGTCTGATGATGTAAAGAATGTTGTTTTATTGCTCTATATATCTATGCACGGAAGCACTGAGAAGATTGCCGAACATCTTATCGATTCGCTTATATCAAAAGGGATAGAAGTTAAACCCTTTAATGTTCTTACTGCTGATATAGGACAGATTGCCATGGCAATGGTTGATGCCTGTACGGTGGTTTTGGCAAGCCCTATGGTCCTTGCAGGAGCGCATCCCAGGATGATTTCTATTGCCCACCTTGCAAATGCACTGAGACCGAAAGTAAAAAATGCGGCAATTGTAGGTTCCTATGGTTGGGGAGGTAATATGGTGGAGCAACTTAAATCGGTGATACCGAATCTTAAAGTAAACCTATTTGAACCTGTCTTGATAAAGGGGCTACCGAGAGATGATGATTACGAGAGGCTCGATAAGCTGGCGGAAGAAATAGCGGCAAAGCACGCCGAGGATTGTAATTTATAGGAGGCATTTATGAAGAATTTTACAGCCGATGAAATACTGGAATTTGCAGTAAGAATAGAGGAAAACGGTGAATATACATATAGTAAATTTGCCAAAAAATTCGAAAAAGAGGGAAATAACGAACTGGCCGAGTTTTTTGGAAAATTGGCAAAACAAGAAGTGGAACATAAAAATACTTTTATTAAAATGATGGGAGACAAGAAGAGTGTTGATTTTGAATCGCTAAATCCCGAATATTACGATTATATGAAATCCTATGTTTACGACATTATCTTTCCTACGGATCAGCTGGATAAAAAAATAGAAGGAATAAAAAGCATGAATGATGCTTTGCAGATGGCTATTCGTTCGGAACTTGATTCTATTATGTTTTACATGGATATCAAAAATATTGTTCCGGAGTCCGTTAAGGAAAAGATAGACAGGATTATAGAGGAAGAAAGGTTGCATTATCTACTTTTGAAGAGGAAAGTTGTTTAATTAAAAAGGAGGTTCCAATGGAAAACATGGAAACCAAAATGCCTTTAATAGGCGAAAAAATGCCGAATTTGACTGTACAAACCACTCACGGAAAAATCAATATTCCGGGTGATTACAAAGGGAAATGGTTCATCCTGTTCAGCCATCCTGCCGATTTTACACCGGTGTGCACAACTGAATTTGTAGCATTTCAAAAAAGATACGACAAATTTAAAGAATTGGATACTGAACTCATCGGCTTAAGTATTGATCAGGTCTTTTCTCATATTAAATGGGTACAGTGGATAAAGGATAATCTCAATGTTGAGATTAAATTTCCTATAATTGCCGATGATACGGGAGCCGTTGCCAAAAGACTCGGAATCATCCATCCTGCAAAGGGGACTAATACCGTTAGAGCTGTATTTATGGTTGATCCAAAAGGAGTAATTCGTGCAATTATGTACTATCCGCAAGAATTGGGAAGAAACATGGATGAATTCCTGAGAATGATCAAAGCATTACAAATTGCGGATAGGGAAGGAGTGGCTATGCCTGCCAATTGGCCCAATAATGAAATCGTCAATGATCATGTGATAATTGGACCTGCAAGCGATGAGAAAACCGCTGAGGAGAGATTGAAATCGGCCGCAAAGGGAGAATTCGAATGCTTCGATTGGTGGTTATGTCATAAGAAGATATAGTAATTCACATCTCATTTATTATAGTCCCCATCTAAAAAAATGGGGGCTATTTTTTTGGACACTTTTATGTATTTTCATTTTACCGTTGACATGGACACTTTGTTTTCATTATAATACGAAAGGTTTTTGTAACTTTCAAAGGAGGTACATAGTGAACAAGTTGAATTTATCTCTGTTGCTGGTTTTAATACCAATTATGTTGTTTTCATCCACCATTACTAAAACAGTTTATTTCAATCAAGCAGACATACAGATACTAAAAATTAACGGTGGAAATGACATGATTATGATGAGAGGCTGTATTAACATTGATAGGCCCGGTTATCCCATACTTCCGGCGAAATCGACAAATATTCTTTTACCACAGGGAGCGATTGTAAAGAGCATCAAGATTATTAATGTAAATGAATCGTTGTATGGTAAGAACTTTCTCATACAACCTGCAGGCAAACCTCAAATCATTTCTCATCCCAAACCGGAGAAGATAGAGGCGAATCCGAAAGTTTACGGTTCGGATGAATACTATCCTTCGAATGTTGTAAAGTTTGTAGGACAAGGGTACAAAGACGGATTTAATCTGGGAGCATTGCTTATATATCCTGTACAATATGCGCCATTGAGCGGGAGATTGCAATTTGTTAACAATGTGACATTTAGTATAGATTATGAAATAAATGCGAGGGAAACAAAATCGATAAGGGAAGATGTTTACAATACTATAAAGAAGAGTATTTCGGATATGGTTATTAATCCGGAAGATATAAGTTCATACAGACCGAACAATGCAATTGTAAAAGGCTCAAGAGCCCTTGAAGCTGATACGGTACCGTATGTAATAATAACAACATCAGATTATGAAAATGCGATGAAACCTCTGGCGGATTGGAAAACACAGAAGGGAATGAAGGCAAAAATAGTAGATTTGAGCTATATCTATTCCAATTATACGGGAACGGATAATCCTGATAAAATAAGAAATTTCATTATTGATGCGCATAACACCTGGGGCACTATGTATGTGCTTTTAGGTGGACAGTGTGACTTCGAAAACGGGGAGGAAGTTGTCCCGAGAAGAGATGTCTTTTATACAAGTTCAGGAGCAGGGTACTATGCGGACGAAGATACAATCATAAGCGATCTCTATTATGCTGATCTAGATGGCAATTGGAATGCAAATAATAATTCGGTGTATGGTGAGGTAGCAGATAATGTTGATATGTACACGGATGTATATGTCGGAAGAGCTCCTATAAAAAGTATCGCTAACGCTAATGCTTTTGTCAATAAAACATTGACATACGAAAAAAATGCTCCGACAGGTTACTTGGCAAAAAATCTTTTACCGGCTGTCGAGCTATTTTCTTCATATAATTTCTGGGGAGATACTGTAAATAATGATATTGCTAATATTGCTCCCTCAGGCTGGGAAAATGAAAAACTGTATGAATCATTAAGTAATTTGAGCAGAACAGCAGTTGTAGGCTCTTTGAATGCCGGAGTCGGTTATGTTCACCATGCTTGTCATGGCAATGAAACGGGATTGTACTTTGCAAATGGAAATGTTGTTACCAACAGCTCGGATATTGACGGACTTACAAACGGAGATAATTTGGGTATCTACTTTTCCATAGGTTGTTTTACAGGTGCTATGGATGAAGTATCAGGTGGTGATTGTTTTGCCGAGCATGTAATTAACAATCCGAACGGTGGCGGTGTAATAGCAATGTATAATTCAAGATACGGTTGGGGAAACCCACCTGATCTCGGAGCTTCGGAGTTGCTGGATACATTATACTACGCCGGATTATTCGAATATGGGAAGAAAACCCATGGTGAAGCCATTGCATATGCAAAGGATCAATTAGTACCTGTCGCAATTAATGAGGGAACAAGCGGTTTTACAAGGTGGTGTATGTATGAGCTCAATACATTAGGGGATCCGGAGCTTCATCCATTTACAAGTGAAGTAAGAGAATTGAGCGCAACATATCCGGATACATTATTTATAGGATCTGCCCCTGTGGACATCAACGTTAAGGATGCAGGCACAAACAATCCCGTTGAAGGAGCCCGGGTATGTATAATGAGAGATTCCACTGTCTATGTGACAGGACTTACGGATGCGTCGGGCAATGTAACACTGACGCCTGTCATCAACAGTACCGGAGATGTTCTTATAACGATAACGGCAAACAACCATCATCCGATTCAAGATACATTGGGAGTGAAACAAAATAATGATGCATATGTTTCATATAGAAGAAACAGCATCACATTTGATACAAATGGTAATGGTCAGGTAAACCCCGGGGAGGATATATCGCTAAACTTATTGCTTGCAAATAACGGCGCTTTAATCTCTCATGGTGTCTACGCAAAGATAAGCACGAGTGATAGTTTTGTTACCATAACGCAGGATTCTGCTGCATACGGTGATATAGCAAGCGGTGATTCAGCATGGGGCACAACTACATATTCATTTAGCACATCAAGCGGTATACCGGATGGTCATGTTATTTCCTTTAATGTTGAAATAAAAGATTCGGATTCTCACACATGGAACAATACTTTTTCCCTTACAGCCTATGCCCCTAACGTAACGGAAGAGAGTTTTGGTATAGACGATAGTACAACGGGAAACAACAACGGTAAATGGGACATAGGAGAGCAGGTAAAACTGATATTCGG
>JAACEC010000049.1 GCA_011682715.1 Pseudomonadota bacterium | reverse complement strand
TGGTATGCGCCATCCCGGATATTCGATTCGGTCATGCCATTCATCTTCGTTGCGCTCTCCCGCGTATCTTCTGGCGGTGTATGTGGTGTACAGAAGCCGGGTGCGGGTGTGAGTGGGTTGTTGTGCAAGGATCGGGGCACTCTGGGACTTTCGCAGACAATAGACTCGAATATGTTCGTTTGAAGTCGCTTTAATCATCAACTGCGAGTAACTCGCTTGAGATTTTTTCATCAATCTTTAGAGCTTTTAATATAATTTTTTCTTTTGCTGTAGTATCAGCGTGTTTCAATTTTTGTATTGAAACCCCAACCTCTCTTATTATTTCTAAAGAAGGAATAGGAAGATTTCGAATTTCGGAGGCGTTAACCTGTGTACTTCCGTTTGTAATTTGGAAATATTTGTTGTATAGCTTTGAATTCAATAGGGTTGCGATGCCATACACCTCATCTTTGGTCAATTCATCATCTCTTTTATATATATAATTTATATGATTCTCAATTCCAATAAAATCTGAATTTATAATATCACTCAAGTAGATTCCCGCATTAATTCGTTGTTTCCCTTCCTTTGTGCTAAATCTTTTAACTAATACATAATTTTTATTAGGTTTCAAAATTTTCTCTGATTCTTTTGTCCTTTTTAATCCGATAGGCGTGTCATTCATTTCAAGAGGCCATCTTATCCGTCCATCTACAATGTTGTGCATCCAAAGCAAAGGAATAATGTTATAATCATGTGTCTTTTTTAAAAGACAATTCTTTGCCCTAAATGGAACAACTGGACCTGTTGACACTCTAAATCCCAATTTCTCCAAATTATTATCAAAATTGTCAATATATACTGCTATTAATTCATCTATTATAGAAATTGGTATTCTCATAACAATGTCATTATCCTTTTCAACAATGATTTTATCATAAGTTGTGTTTTTTATTTTTATCATCCCATCTTCATCAGGTATCCCCTTACTTTCGCTAATTAAGATGTTTTCTGGTATTTTTGAGGTTTTTATTGCATTTAGGATTACATTTTCTTGTAGTACACCGTATCTTTTGAAAATTTCTTTTCGAGATTCAAATAAATGTATTTTTTGTGGCTTAACGGTTTTAAAAAACCATTGTCTAAACGTCTTAAAATACAAACCCGAACAATAACTCCTCGGAGTTAATACCGTCATTTGCCCACCAGTTTTTAATAATTTAGCCGATACTGCCATAAATAGTGGGTATGCATTAGGCTGACCCCGTACAATGCGCTTCATTCCAATTACTTGTGGTGAATCTTTGTTAAGTTTATAATATGGTGGGTTCGATATTACAAAATCATAGCCATCTTTATCAGCATCAAAATTTTCTAGATTATTAAAAATTGGTACATTTGATAAAATAAAATCTTCAACAAATATTTTATAAGAAATTTCAAATCCCTGAAAAGCCATGTTTTCTTTGCACATTTTCATATTGAGCTCAAGAAGTGGCAGGACCTCAACATCATTTTCATAAAGATCGAATGATATTTTTATTTTCCTTTTAAATGATTTTATATAATCACAAAAAGTACTTTCAAAAATTCCAATTCCAGCTCCAGGGTCAAGAATTTTTATTACTCCCGTTTGTCCAACATTTTCAAACAAGCTTACCATTAGTTCACTTACTCTTTTAGGAGTAAAATATTGTCCTTTCCGTTTCCTGTTTTCAATTGGGGTTTTTCCAATATACCAATCTGTAAGACTTTCAGTGTAATCGGTAAGTGTTTGATTTGCAGTTTTTTCAGGTATAGATTTCAAATTTTCAGTGATCAAAATCCACCCCCTCATGGAAGATTTAATAAATGTTCCATTAATGTAGTATCTGTGTTGTTTTCAATACAATTCCAGCACACATTGAAATATTCCTTTTGAAATATATTTTGACTGCATATCACTAAATGTTTCCACGCGAGATCTTCTCTCAAATTCTTGGAATGTTTTGGGAAGTAATTAACCAGTATGAATTCACATAGTAAAATTATGTCCATTGGGGGAAAAGGAAACCTCGGTTCATCAAGTTCCCCTATATGTAGATGATGCCACGGTTCTTGTGCTGTTGAATTTTTTTGATCGATACGGAATTCAAATATTTTTTTTCCATGATGATGATCCTCTTTAATTGACCAGACCCGAAGTTCTATGTTATGCTTTTCTATACTACTTCCATTCCCTTCGATTTTGCATGCTATGTTGATTTGTAAATTTGAAGCATTTTTTATAAATGTTAAAGGATTTTCTCGTGGGATTATAAATTTCCACCCCCCTCCTCGTAATTGGCTCCTTAGTGACCTTGCTTTTTGGCGTAGAATGTTGTGAGAATCGGGATCCAAATATCTTTTTAGACGTGGTTGGTTGGCAAACTTTTCCAGGCAGGTAGAGTAATCCAATATTTAACCCCCTTTTACATTTTACGAATTTTTGGTAACAAATCGGATTCGATCGGATCAAATTTATCATCATCCACTTCATTAATAGTTCTTATTGCGTTATATGACACTCTTGCCTCATCCATTATTGATGGGCGAGAGTCAGGATTGTAATGTAATGAACATTTAATCATTACAGGTTTTTTAAGAATGTAACATACCCACTCTGCTGGCACCTCTTCACAATATACGCATCTTGATCTTTCAATCTTTGTATTATTGTTTCGGTCCCACGCCAATGGAAATCCCTCACGTAGAATCATGTCTCTTTCTTTTTCATCCATAATTGACTCAGCAATTTCTTGCAATCTTGACTGCCACCAACGACCTTCTATAGGCGCGAACATTTTGAAATATTTAGCTTTAGTGAATAACTTTTGAATTGAATCAGATAGAAATGCATCTACTGAGATTCCCAAGAAAGTTGCAGAATGAATCGGATCATAAAGGATACCCGGATATTTTAATAAAATGTTGCGTATCCAATCTGCCGCGTCAAATACAAACCATCCACTTTCAGAAATTGTTGGGGGTTCCGAGAGTTTTAGAGAATCATAATCGTTTTCAGGCGCTTCAATTAATCCTAATAAACCCCTCCAAGTTTTTGATTCTGTATTACGAAGTTCCTTATAGCCAACCGCTAGTTTATGCAATACCTCCAAATTCTTTCCATCTTCTCTGAGGATATCGCTCTTATAAATAGTTTCATCTATGCTAGACAATACTTTAGGATTAAACGTTTGGATTCCAAGAAAGTCTATTTTTGTAAAAAGTACTATAGGAACCTCAGGGAATTCTTCCCTTAATGCAGTTGAAAGAGCTGTTCCGGATAACCCTATTAGTACACCATTCTCTGTTGGTTTATCTAGGCGATAATCTACTAAAATTAATTCAGGATTTTTACTCTTCATTTCCTTTACAAGATCTCCTACCGCCTTTTGGGAATTTACCGCAACAATTTCGAATAGATTTTTTGCTCTTTCATTATTTTCAAATATTCTTACGTATTTTCTTAATTCCTCCTCTTCATCGTCAATATAAACAGTTTTTATTTTCATTCTAATCCCTCATGGGTAACATTACTTCTACACATGTGTTCCAACCATCCGGAGGATTGATAAATTGCACATTTCCGCCATACGAGTTGATTATATCTCGAACTATTTTTAAACCTAACCCAGTCCCCACACCAAATTTAAGATCGGGCTCACTATAACTTTCAAAAGGCTCAAAAACATCTTCCCAAAGACGTTTGTCCAGACCTCTCCCGGAATCAAGAAACCAAATATGAACGTAATTATCCTCTTCAAACCCTGTTACTTCAATACATCTTTCGTTCGTACCTATAACAGCTTTAGCTGCATTGGACATCAGGTTGTATAAAATTGAAACCAACTCTGACCGATACATTTTTTGGGTTCTCAAATTATCGGGTATAGTAATACAATACTCCACTTTAAACTCATTGAGATACCATTTAAAAGGACGGAAGACACTTTCTACTATTGGTAATATCACCCACTCTCTCTTTTCTCTACCCTCTACTCCAACGGTCAACCCAACAAAAGAACCAAATTCCTTTACCATTTCTGTGCGATTGCTGAAAGATTCGAGAATTTCATTGTAATTCGTCTGCTCCTCTTCAGGCATTTTTTTAATTATTGCCAAGAAATTGTGGTTCATTTCTTCCATAGCATCGACTAAAGCCCGCAATTCATGGTTGAGGATCAAAACTAACGTACCTGTGGAGGCAAGCACTCTTAACAGTGAGAATTCTCTTTCATACCTTTCTTCTTTTCTTTTTATTTCTTCATCTTTTACTTTCCTTAATTCGTCTTCGGTTTTTCTTATCGCCTCCAATCCATGCAATCGAATTTCTTCCGTTTTTTTTCGCTCTTCTTCGGCATTTATCCTAATTTCTTCTTCTGTTCTTCTTCGTTCTTCTTCTTTTCTTCTCGCTTCATATTCAGCTTTTAAGCGTTCTTTTTCTTCTCTTAAAGCTTCTTCAAGATGTTTTTTAGATTTTTCATCCACTTTTCTACGTTCTTCTTCTTCCGCTTTTCTTCGCTCTGTTTCTGCACTCCTTCGCTCTGCCTCAGCTTTCCTTAATTCGTTCTCTGCTCTTTTCCTTTCCAGTTTTGCTTGTTTTTCTCTTTCTTCCGCTTTTCTTCGTTCTTCTTCCGCTTTTCTAGCTTGCGCTTCCGCTTTTATTCTTGCCTCTTCTGCTTTTCTCCTTAACTCCTCCTCAGCTTTTTTTCTTGCTTCTTCTTCCTCTTTTCCTTTTTCTTTTTCTGATTTAATTTTTTTAGTTACTTCATTTGCATATAAAACAGTAGCAAAATCGATCCCCAACCGACCAAATTTGCGCAGTTCCTCAAAAGCTTCGTTATTTACCAGTCTTTCCCTATTCACCGTTATCTCTAACATCTGATTACGATCTTTTATAAACATTACATGTCCAAATAAAGCAGGATTCCTAAAAAGGCGCAATCCTGGACGATCATCTACTTCAAGATACCCGCCAACCTCCTTATCTACGCTTCCTTTAGACCTGACTCGATCAAATTCGAGTTTTAACCAATCATCGCCTTCTTCACCATATCCAAAAACTCTGAAGTTGTCAGCATATACTTTGACACCCCCCCTCTCACGACCTGTGGTCCGAGCCTTATTCAATCCCCATTCCGAACCCTTGAAAAATTCAGAACCATAAACAAAAATGTAAACTTCTAACTTTGCATTTCTTAAATGTTGAAATGCTTCATCCCGTTTGTAATTCTTCTCTATTTTATTCAATATTTTATTCAATATTTCGATTTCATAAGTTGCAATACCATTCTCATCAACAGTCCCAGAAAGTTTAGCCCAAGCATTTCTTAAGAAAGTTTCTTCGATTCTATCCTCTTTTGTCGGAAATTCAGGGCAATGAAACTCTATATGAAACGAAGGGTCGTATTGTTCAGGTGCACCTTCCAATTCATCATCCGGCTTAAATGTTGTCGGTACTATCAAATCTGTCAGTTCATTTCTAAGGCGCCTAACATCCCAACCATTCCACGAATCGTTAGTTCCCTCTAAGATCAATAAAGTGCCTGTTGGAGTATCTTCGTCAACAGGTTTTGTGGAGTATTTTACAGGTATTTTATCTACATCAGAACCTGGAATAAATACCTCCCAATCAAAAAATGCATTCAATTCTTCTTTACATCCATCTTCTGTTACGGCAATAGATATGATTTCCAGTCGTTTAGACAATCTCCTGCAAGCAAATCTTCCAATACCTTTTTCACCGGCTTTTTGTCTTTTATATTTTTGAGAGATGGGATTCTTTTCTTTATCAATCGTGGCAATTCTCATCCAAGTATCCTTAAAAGTTGATAATGTCATTCCAGAGCCGTTATCTTCAACTGATATTGTACCACCGGGGGTTTTGATATTCGTTAGGTTAACTATGGCATGTGTGGCATCTGCATCGTATGAATTTTTGATGAGCTCAGCTAAAGCCACTGCTCTGTTTGTTACTAGCTTTTCACCTAATTGGAGTAGTAGCCGTGAGTCCACATTGAAGTACACCTCATCTTCTTGTGTCATTTTTTGCCCCTGCTAATAGTTTTATAAATCTTTTGATCCTTATTGTTTGCCTATCTATCTCAAATATTTATTAGTACTCTCATCGAACCATGTAAAAAATACACCCGCATGACACATAAAGTTTTCAATTAGCTTTTGTGTCCGGTATCCCTTACATCCATATATAATATTTTTTATTATTCTCTTAACCATATCTTATTTTAATAATAAGTAAAATATATGGAAGAAATAGAGATATGAGCGCCCTCTCCGATGCCCGGATTTCCTAATCTGAGATTCGTGACTTGCTGTCCCATAATCGTAAAACGCTCCTTTCCCATTCTCACGACAAATCCCACGATGGAATATGAATAGCACGGATTTGAACGTGACGACACCAACATTGTCCCTGCCACAGTTGTACAAGGCTTGTGACAGATGCTATTGTTCATTACCAATGAAAACATTCCAACCATATTTTCATTGCCAGTGAAAACTTTATGTACAACAAAAAACAGATACGCCAATCATGAATAAGAGACAACTCAAGGAGATCGTCGTCCAGCAAAGAGA
>JAACEC010000048.1 GCA_011682715.1 Pseudomonadota bacterium | reverse complement strand
TCGTCTTCCATTTCTTTTCTCTTCTCATTTTGGATTTTGTATCTTACCGCTCCCTGTACATCATTGAAGGATTTATAACTACCGGGGTATTTTTTTTCGACCATGTAGATTACCCATTTGTTTCCCGAGCCTTTAACGGGTCCCATTATCTTTCCGAGACGCGCTTTTATCGGTAAATTCCCAAGGTTAAGATCTTTTCTGAAATCTCCGTTATATCTTTTTATCAATCCGTCGTTGTTTCTCGAAAAATCTTTTGAATCTTTCTTTACAAATTTTACGAAATTAGCAGGGGTGAGTTTTTTAACCAGGTCTTTAGCGGTATTTTCGTCATTAAGTACAATAACCCTCACATCCGCTTTAGTTTTGTTGTAAAAATCTTTCTTGTTTTTTTTGTAATATTTCTTTATCTCCTGATCGGTGGGGGTATATTTAAATGTTTTCCTCAGTTCGTTTGCAAGAAGTTCGTACTTTGCATACTCATTTTGTTCTTTAACAATATTTGTTTTATCAAGCCCTCTCTTCCTTGCTTCGTTATTCAACATATCTCCCAACGTTATCCTCTCCAATAGTTGTTTAATTGCAAAAGGATTTGACTGCAATCTTACCCCTCTCTCCCCTTCAAGTGCAATAAGATCCTCAACCGTCCATTTTTTCAAAGAAGATGTTGCTACTACCAATTTCTTCATATCATCAGTAATTTTCGTGGTGTCGATCATCGTGCCCGGAGCAGTTCCGAAAACATCACTAATTTTCTTTATGGTAGAATCGTTGAAAACAAGATGGCCTTTTTTCTCTAATTTTTTGATATAAGCACTGGCTTTCTTGTACCTTTTCGCTCTGAGCATTTTATTGGCAATGTTGTCCTTCATCTCGTCGAACTTCGGCAAATTATTCTTAACCTTATCTGTTACCAGAATAATATACCATCTCTTGCCGTATTCAAAAGATTTTGTATATTGTCCGATTTTCGCATGGAGTAAAATACTCTGGAATGGTTCTCTGTAACGTTCGGCGACTACCTGACCTATTGATCCGCCGTTATTTTTCCTTGTTTGTTCTTCCGTATAGTTCTTACAAACATCGGCAAAATTTTTACCCGATTTCAATTCGGCATAAGCCGAGTCAATAGTGGATTTATTTTTTGTTACAATTTGATTTACATTGTATTTGTACAATATTTTATTGTATTCAGCTTTTATCTCTTTATCAGACACTTTTGTACCCTGAAGAATGAGCTTTTCATAAAGAGCGTTGCTCAATATGTCCATTTTTCGGTTATTAAGTATTATCTTTATTGAATCTCCATAACCTTTGTCCTTTGCAGCAAGACCGACTAAAATTGTGTTCTCCATCTCTTCTGCAACCTCTTTGTTGGTCTTGTACTTGTTATACCTTCTGTTTTTAATTTTCTCGAATAGTTGATTGGAAACGGTTATGTCACCAACTTTAATAACGGTTTTTTCGGTTTCCTTTTTCGTACATGAAGATAAAATAACCGCAACCATTGCAATTATCATAAACCTTGAAGTCCATCTTTTAAACATATCTTTGCCTCCTTTTAAAACCACTAATTAATATCACAAATATCAACATTTTGCAATATATTTTTACACTTTCCAATTATTCCCTTTTTATCCGTTATTTGCCCTAATGTCAAGGGGAAGGGCTGTAAAATCTCCATTTTCTTTACCGTTTTATGAGTAATTTTTATGTTCTTTATTTTAAAATCCTCGGGGAATTCGAAACTTAGCATGGAATCGTCATATCTAATCCTCTTGATAAATTTTCTTGAAGCAAGCAATTTGACCTTCATAAGCTCCAAGATATTTCTTGCTTCCACAGGGAGTTGCCCGTATCTCTCAATCAGTTCCTCAGCTATTTTACCTATTCCTTCTATACTTTCAACCTCATTTAATCTCTTATATACAGCGGTTCTATATCGCTGATCATCAATATAGTTTTCGGGAATATACGCTTCAATGGGAATATCTATCTCGGTATCTGTATATTTCGTAACAGGCTCTCCCTTTATCTCCGATATCGCTTCGTTGAGTAATTTCATATACATTTCATAACCGATTGCGGCAATATGCCCGTGTTGCCGCTCTCCGAGAAGTGTTCCGGCTCCTCTAATTTCAAGATCCCTCAAAGCGAGCTTATACCCGGAACCCAATCGCCAATAAGATGCAATGGTATTCAACCGCTTTCTCGCATTAAAGTTCAATTTACTTAGATCCGGCACCACAAGGTAACAATAAGCCTGTACCTCCGCTCTTCCCACGCGTCCTCTCAACTGGTGCAACTGAGCAATCCCCATGTTTTGAGCTTCGTTTATTATAATAGTGTTTACATTAGGCATATCGATACCCGATTCGATAATTGCCGTTGTTACGAGAATATCGGTCTTTTTATGTATAAAACCGTTAATTACCTTTTCCAGTTCTCCGGTTTTCATTTGTCCGTGAGAAACGGCAATTTTCATATCCGGTAAAATCCCCATCAATCTGTCAGCTATTGAATATATAGTTTCCACTCTATTATGGAGGAAAAAAACCTGTCCTCCCCTTTCGATCTCCCTTAATATTATATCCCGTAAAACATCATCGTTCCACTTTACGATCTTTGTGATTACGGGCATTCTTCCCGTGGGAGGAGTCTGTATCTTAATCATATCCCGAAAACCGGAAAGAGCCATCTGGAGTGTCCTCGGAATAGGTGTTGCCGTCATTTCAATAACATCGACATCCTTTTTATACGACTTTATCTTCTCTTTGTGTTTCACTCCGAACTTATGTTCTTCATCAATGATGAGCAGTCCGAGATTCGCAAATCTTATCTCTTTATTAAACACCTTGTGTGTCCCTATAAGTATGTCCATTCGTCCGTCTTTCACCATTTCAATAATTCTCTTCACCTCTTTCTGTGCCACAAAACGTGATAACAAGCCTACATTTACAGGGAACTCCTTGAGTCTTTCCGTGAATGTATTGTAGTGCTGTTCCGCAAGAATTGTCGTAGGGGCAAGCACAACTACCTGTTTGCCGTTCATTACAGCTTTCAGAGAAGCCCTGATAGCCACTTCGGTTTTTCCGAATCCCACTTCGCCCACGACTATTACATTCATGACCTTATCATCGGTCATTTTCTTCTTTATGAACTCAATGGCATTCATCTGATCTTCGGTTTCTTCATATTCGAATGTGGATTCAAGCAGTTTTTCTTCGTATGTATCCTCTCCATAAGGTTCTCTATGTTTCACTTCCCTCTCGGCATAGAGTTTCAACAACTCCTCGGACAATAAAAGGAGCGCCTTTTTGACCTTGTTCTTTCTCTCCTTCCACAAATTCGTTCCTATGGAAGATAATCGCGGTCTGGTATCTTTATCCGAGATGTAACGTGATACGAGGTTCAATCGTTCTACCGGAACGAATACTTTATCGTCCCCCTGGTAATATATAACGAGACATTCGGAGTCCTTACCGTTTATGTTTATCTTCTTTAATCCCCTGTACATACCGATACCGTAATCTCTGTGAACTACATATTCCCCCACTTCCATTGAATAGAGATCATCAATAGGAACTTCATCCTCACTGTACCGTGTCTCCCTTCTCCTATATTTTCTGGCAAATATCTCCCTGTCGGAAAAAACGGCAAGCTTCTTTTCAACGGATATAAAACCTCTATCCAATTTACCTGTAAAGTAATCGATATTCTCATGGTCCGAAAGCAATTCTTTCAATCTTCTCGTTTCGGCATCCGATTCGGTGAACATTTCAATGGCATAATCCCCATACTGTGCAATACTCTCTTTAAAGAGTTGCCAATTCCCGTAATATCTGTTTGTAGAAAGTGTATTGAAATTTATCTCCCCCTCACCGATATTTATAAGATTGAATTTTTCAGTTTTCTTAATAAGATTTTCTCTCTGGACGATGTTCGTCCCTTCGTTGAAAATATCGAGAATTCTTACATCTCCTTCATTCTCCATCTTTATAATCGGGAATATTGTATATGAACGAAGCTCTTTGAATGTCCTCTGCGTTATGATATCAAATTCTTTTATGGAATCGATTCTGTCATCAAATATATCTATCCTAACAGGTTTTTTCTCATACAGCGAAAATATATCGATTATCTCTCCCCTAAAACTAACATCTCCTATGCCTCTGACAATTGAGACTACCGTGTAACCGGCATCAATTATCGATTCCCTAAGAGATTCGTAATCGACCTTATCTCCACTGTTCAAACCTATAATGGAATTCTTTATCTGTCCGGGAGCTCTCACCTTTTTATCAAGCAAATTTTTATCTATAACAGTGATAGAATTATTAACAAAGTTATTATTATATAGGGCATTTATTCTCTCCCACATCTGCTCGGGTGAAATCTCCTCTCCTTCGTAATATAAGCTAAATACAAGCCCATCGGGGAAAAAAGCCTTTATCCCGTTCTTCGTACTTTCACAATTTAAGATTCCTTTCTCTATAACAATAAACGGACCATTCACTTTTTCCCGCAAAAGCCCCAGGAAAAGGTAATAGAACCCCCCTCCAATACCTGACACGGAGAGTTCTTTTTCTCCATGATGTTCAACCAAATCGTCTAATTTTTTATCACGAAAAAGACGTACTATCTTATCGAGGTTCATAATATTTTCTTCAGATACATTCCCGTATACGATTTTTTGTTTTTCGTTATCTTTTCGGGAGATCCTTCCGCCACGACATATCCGCCTTTATCTCCTCCGTCCGGTCCGAGATCTATAATATAGTCGGCAGATTTTATTATATCGAGATTGTGCTCTATAACAATTATCGTATTCCCCCGTTCCACGAGTTTATTCAAAACGGAAAGAAGCATCTTTATGTCCTCAAAGTGCAATCCCGTGGTAGGCTCATCAAGCAAATAAAGCGTGTTTCCCGTTGCCGTTTTGGAGAGTTCCCTTGCCAATTTTATTCTTTGCGCTTCTCCTCCCGACAATGTAGGCGAAGGTTGTCCCAACTTGATATAACCTAATCCCACATCCACGAGCAACTTCAGTTTTTTCTTTATTTTCGGTATATCTTCAAAGAAATCGTAAGCCTCCTTTACGGTCATTTCAAGCACATCGTATATGCTTTTCCCTTTGTATTTCACTTCCAGTGTGTCTTTATTGTACCGTTTCCCTTTACAAACATCGCAAGTTACGTAAATATCGGGGAGAAAATGCATCTCCTTTTTTATCAATCCCTCCCCCTGACATGCCTCACACCTTCCGCCCTTTACATTAAAACTGAATCGTGAAATAGTGTATCCTCTTATCTTTGCCTCTCTCGTCGAAGCAAAGAGTTCTCTGATCGGTGTAAAGCCGCCTGTATACGTTATGGGATTTGATCTCGAAGTTCTACCAATGGGACTCTGATCTATTGAAATCACCTTATCAATATGCTCAATCCCCTCAATTTTATCATACTTCCCTACCTGCACCTTTGATCTGTAAAAATATCGCCTGAGTGCACTGTAAAGGATATCGAAAATCAACGAGCTCTTTCCCGAGCCGGAAACACCGGTTACACAGATAAATGTCCCCAAAGGAAAAGAAACATCTATGTTTTTCAAGTTATTTTCTCTGGCTCCGACAATTTTCAAATATTTTTCACTGCCTTTTCTTCGCTTCTTCGGCATGGGAATTTTCCTCTTTCCGGAGAGATATTCCCCGGTTATCGACTTTTTCGATTTTATCAAATCGTCCACACTCCCCTCTCCGACGATTTCTCCCCCGTAATTTCCTGCCCCGGGTCCGAGATCGATGATATGGTCGGCTTCTCTTATAGTTTCCTCGTCATGTTCAACGACAATGACCGTATTCCCGAGATCCCTCAAATGGAAGAGTGTATTCAGCAACATTCTGTTATCCCTCTGGTGTAATCCAATACTCGGTTCATCAAGGATGTAGAGAACTCCCGTGAGCCCGGAACCGATTTGCGTAGCAAGTCTGACCCTCTGCTCCTCCCCTCCCGAGAGAGAATCTGTTCTCCTTGACAGCGTCAAATAAGCCAATCCTACATTTTTCAAAAACGAAAGTCGTTTGATAATTTCTTTCAGAATCTGTTTTGCTATAACTTTTTTCTCATCCGACAGTTCTATTTTATTTTGGAAATAATCAAGTGATTTTTCAATGGACATATCGCTAATATCGGCTATATTGTATCCGTTAATTGTAACAGCGAGACTCTCCGCCTTTAACCGTTTCCCGTTACAAAGGGAACATGGACTTATCACCATATACTTTTCAATTTCATATCGCAACCAATCGGAATCAATGGTATTGTACTTTTTTATCATGTGATTTGCTACACCCTCGTAAATACTATCACCATAAAGAACGGCATTCTTGAATTCCTCAGGTAGTGATTTGAACGGAGCATTTATGTTTGCTTTGTATTTCCTGGCAAGTTTGCGCATTACAAACAGCATTTTGGACGAATTTGCAAAGGGAATAATCGCTCCTTCGGGAACGCTCAGAGAATCGTTTACAACAAGAGATGTATCGAGTTTCATCTCCGTTCCCAAACCCTTACATTTCGGGCAAGCTCCATAAGGGCTATTAAAGGAAAAGGATTTCGGGGTAATTTCTCCTATATTCAC
>JAACEC010000047.1 GCA_011682715.1 Pseudomonadota bacterium | reverse complement strand
GAATGTGACAGGTAAAGGATACGTGCCAATATAGCGAGGAGTTGATAAATTCGCTATATTTATAACATCCATATAGGGACCACTTCTGCAAACAAATGCAAGCGTGTCTTTAACAGTAACACTGTATGCCTGCGTGGATGTGCTCATAAATGACATAGGTCCATAGTTTAACGTATCAACCAGTCGGAACAATGTAATACTCTGATAATTACCGTCGGTTGCAAAGAGGTTATTCGATCCGTCATAGACTTCCATTCTGAGCCTTATGGATTTTGTTGTGTCACTTCCTATATCCGGTGTTGTCCAATAGTAAGGATTAAATGGGGCTACGGCATCGCTTATAAGCGTTTCATTCTGAAAATTGTCAAAACTGTAATAAAGTTTAACATTATTCGCACTTGATGACATGTTTTCGAAAGAAATCATCGCTTCTTTTCCTGTAAGGAATTTCGCACCGTCAAGATTTGAGGATAAATTACCGGTTAGAGTCGTATCTCCGCTGCTCGGTTCGAAATTCGTAAAATAATGATAAGAGTAATTCCCGTCATGATATGTGTAAAGAGCCCAGAAAGGCTCCGTGTAATCCCATGTGTTATGCACCTGGACAAGGGAGTCACTGCCATCGTTATCGTATCCTACGGCAACAGTTGAATGATTTATATAATCATTAAAAGCATCAAGCCAGTATTGTAAAACATCAAAATGACAAGGATAACCGTTATCAATTTCACCTGTAAGTCTATCCCACTGCCATCCGTATGTGTGATTTCCTTGAGGACCGTTTGTAGAGGTACAATTGTAACCATTATTGCTCGCAACCGTTGACTGCCCGTTTGCAATATCTGAAATGGATGTTCCTCCGGCACTACTGCTACCCGGAGTTGTATCGGTATTCATCGCTATGGCAAGTTCCTGATGGACATTGGAAAGGTTATAATCTTCTTCTCCCTCTATGCCATCCCATCTATCAAAATGATAGTCCGTGAGTTTTGCATACCCCCGGGAATCCCAATAATCAAAAATCATAGCACTTGATGTGGGAGAACATCCGTAACTCCATAGATAGAACGGAACGTTTGGAATATATCCCGTTGCTCTTGCACGAAATACGGAAGAAAGATTGTCTTTATTTTTGAATATTTTAACCCAACCTTCGTGCTCATTCCCTAATTTAAAAGCTGTTCTTTTAACTGCTTTATCAAATGTTTCCTCGGGAATAAGTTTTTTCATATTATCATCGACATAGATGTTTTTGCTTCCATTGGAAAATTTGTAAAACTTATACATATGATCTACATAGATGATCTCATTCAGCTCTGTATTGCCTCTCAATGATTGACTGGCACGGGATTGCATATCGTTAAAATTCATGAAATAGTGAGGTATGCCTTTCCCAATTTCGAGTATGGGCATATTATCCGTTCTTGCAGACACAATAACATAACCGAATCTGTCAATACCCCACAGTTTCTTACCCGCATTTTCAATAGCTTTTTGATTACCAGTTGTCTTGACAAAATTAAAAGCAGCCCTTTTCTCATTTATGTATGACTCTATTGCGGCATCGCTCGGAAAATTCCCGTTGCCGAAATAAATCGGTACAAGATAGGCATAAAGGTAACCATCAACATCATTCATAGGAATTACCTTACCTGCGGAAATATTGTTCACATTATAGAGAGCGGAAAATTTCGCTTTTGCCACCTGAACGGCTAAACCTTTATCAATGCTGCCCTTAAATATTTTTCCCGTATTTGGAATGGGAAAAGCATTTAAACTCAATGCCACAAAACCGATAATAATAAGAAAATGTAATTTTTTCATATATAAACCTCCAATTGATTCTATAATTTAACAATACGCAAATTAATGATTTATGTCAAGTTTATAATCTGTGTCGCCGTTAAGATACGCAATAATTATTTTCTTCATATTTATTGCGCTGTTCCCATCGCCGAATATATTTTTCCTTCTGCCTCTCGGATGAAATTCCTTTACAGCTTTTAATAATTTATCGGCATCGTTTCCCACAAGGATATTCCATCCGTCATCGACAGTTTTCACCCATTCCGTTTCCTCCCTGAGCGTAATGCAAGGGACACCGATGATATATGCCTCTTTTTGAATACCTCCGGAATCGGTGACGATTAATCTCGAGAACTTTTCGAGTATAAGCATCTCAACATAACCGACGGGATTTATGATTTGCATATTTCTCCTGCCTATTAATTTATACAACAAATTGTATTGAACGAGCTTTTTCTTTGTTCGTGGGTGCAGGGGAAATACGACAGGTTCCTCTATTTGTGACAGTGCGGAAATTATCTTTTCGAGATTGTCTTTCTCAGTATTCGCTTCTCTGTGAACAGTAACGAGGATATATTTTCCTTCGTTTAGATTATACTGTTGCAAAAGTGCTTTTTTGTGCTCGATTTTCGTTAAATTCATCTTTAAAATATCGTACATGATGTCCCCGGTATTATAAACAAATCTGTTTATGCCCTCTTTATTCAGATTATTCACTGCTGTTTTCGTCGGGGCAAAGTGTATATCCGCCACTCTATCGGTGACAATTCTGTTTGTCTCCTCGGGCATTTTTCTATTAAAGCTTCTCACACCCGATTCCACATGTACTATGGGGAAGTTTAACTTGCTGCTCGCAATTGCGGCACCAAGGGTGGAATCCGTATCCCCGTAAACAATTATAAGGGATGGCTTTTCCTTCATCAACTTTTCTTCAAGTCTCGTAATTATCTTTGCCGTTTGCTCCCCGTGTTTCCCCGAACCGATTTCAAGATTATAATCGGGTTCCGGTATATTTAATTCATCGAAAAATATGTCTGACATATCAAAATCGTAATGTTGTCCCGTATGAATTATTACCTGATCCACACTTTCTCTCAGAGCATTATAAAGCGGGGTCATCTTTATAAATTGTGGTCTCGCTCCCACAATATGAACAATCTTATTCATAAATCTATCACCTTTTCTTTTATCATCTTCATTGTCGTGTGCAGATTCTCATCAATTGTACATCCTGCAGCTTCTTTATGTCCTCCTCCGCCGAATCCCCTCGCTATGAGATCCACATCGTATTTTCCCTTTGAACGAAAACTCACTCTCGTCCGAGTTTTAGATTCCTCACGAAAAAGAATCCCGAGTTCGATTCCTCGGGTTATCAACGTATAACCGGTTATGCTCTCCGTATCCTTCATTGTTGTCCCGGTTTTTTTCAACATATCGAGAGAAATTGTCATAATAGCTTTATCTCCGTAAAAGTCTAGCGTTTCTAACGCCAAAGAGAGAAGCTTGATTTTACCCCTTGTCATTCTCATGAAAACCATCTGGCTTATATATGCATGATTTACGCCTTTTTCAATTAATTCTATGGCATGTTTTAGTGTTCTGACACTTGTATTTGCGAATTTGAAACCTCCCGTATCTGTCAGCATTCCCGTATAGAGAGCATTATAGATATCTGTGTCTCCTCTTTCCACGATTATTTCAATGAGAATTTCACAAGTGGATGAATAAGAGGGTAAAACAATATTTACACCGCCGAAATAAGTGTTGCTTTTATGATGATCTATGTTTATCAGCTTCTCTTTTGGAATATTCTCCGGAATATTGTATGTTCTGGACAGATCCGCTTCATCAAGGGAAATGTAGAGATCAAACTCCCCTTTAGCCTTATTAACGATACCGTCGATTCCCTTTAAGAAATCATATTCCGGTGGGGGAGTATCGGGTAAAAGGGATGTCACCTTCTTGCCCGCGTTTTCAAGAAACAACGAAAGGGCTATCACCGATCCGACTGCATCACCGTCGGGTCTTTTATGGGCGAAAACCAGTATTTTATCGCTATTTTCAATTAATTGCTCGATGACAGCTATCGATTCTTTATCCATTACCATCTCCGTGAATTATCTTTTCTATTCTTTCTTCCATCTCCATTCCGGTATCTCTTTCAAAAATAATATTCGGTAATCTTCTGATTTTCATCGTCTTTCCGAGTCTCTTTCTTATATACCCTTCGAGTTTCTCCAATTTCTCATGAACGGACTCTATGACCGATTCGTTTCCGTACATGTCATAGTAAACTTTCGCCGTTCTCTCGTCACCCGATAGGACCACATTCGTTATGGAGATTCTGTGTAAGGCATTATCGTTCATTTCCTTTTCTATTATAAGAGCGAGTTTCTCTCGAATCATAGATTGTAACCGCTCCTTTGACACCGATTTCATAGTATTTCTTCCTTAACCGATAAAATTTCGGCATTTCCGTTTAAATAGATATTTTCCTTTATGTTTCGTTTCATTTTTCCTATATTTTTACCGTTTTGTCCTACATAGGCTATACCGAGAGTCGCCGTTTGCCACTTGTTGTCGCTATTCAACTCACTTACGGACAGGTTAAATCTGCTTTTTAACCTGTCCTTTATGCTGTGCACGACTTGCCGTTTGTCTTTAAGAGAATGACTTGAGCTTATAAAAAGCTTCAATTCAAGATATAAAAGCATGCCGTCTACTTTTGCTCTTTAATAAAGGCTCGAATAACATCTCCCTCTTGTATGTCTTCGCATTTATCTATTTTAATACCGCATTCAAGTCCCTTGTCTATTTTCTTTCTGTCCTCTGTAAAATGCTTTAGCGTAACAATTTTACCTGCACAAATCTCTTCACCTTCACGTATCACCTTTGCCTGTGTATCCCGTTCGATATACCCTTCTTTCACATAGGAACCGGCGATAGTCCCTACTTTCGAAACCTTGAAAACGGAACGAACTATCGCTTCCCCGATTTTCACATCGATAAATTCCGGTTCGTAAAGACCTTTAATAACCTTTTCGACATCCTCTATGGCATTGTAGATGATATTATACAACCTTATCTCTATCTTGTTCCTTGCTGCAATTGTACGCGATTTTGCATCCGGTTTAACCTTAAAACCGATTATCACTGCATTTGAGGCTCTGGCAAGAAGAATATCACTCTCGGTAATAGTCCCGACGTCTTTATGAATAACATTTACAATGATATCCTCATTACTCAATCGTTCGAAGACATCCGAAAGAGCTTCCACAGATCCGGCAACATCACCTTTCAAAATAAGATTTAATTGCTTTTTTTCGCTTCTCTCCAATTCTTTCTGAAGCTGCTCGAAGCTAACCACTCCTATTGTTTTCTTTTTCTGACCGTCTATTGCCAATTTCCTGCTTCTCGCTATGTTTCTTGCCTCCTTCTCGTTTTCCACAACCTGAAAGACATCTCCGACTTCGGGGACTTCATTAAAGCCTGCAATCTCTACCGGAATCGAAGGGGACGCCTCTTTAACTCTCCTGGAGTATTCATCATACATTGCCTTTACTCGCCCGCTTACAAAACCTGCCACAAATGCATCGTTTACCTTCAATGTCCCTTTTTTGACAAGTATTGTTGCCAATTTCCCTTTCCCTTTATCGATTTTAGATTCGAGTACAACACCTCTCGCATATCCTCCGTAATGAGCTTCTATTTCCATAAGTTCGGCTTGCAGTTGTATAGCATCTAAAAGCTCATCTACCCCCAGACCGGTTTTTGCGGAAACGGGAACTGCAATAACATCCCCGCCGAAATCCTCCACCACCACATTGTAAGATGTGAGATCCTGTTTCACCTTATCGGGATTCGCCTGAGGTAAATCGACCTTATTAATCGCAATAATTATCGGCACGCCGGCGGCTTTTGCATGGTTTATCGATTCAACGGTTTGAGGCATGACACTGTCATCCGCAGCCACTACAATAACCACTATATCGGTTACATTCGCTCCTCTTGCCCTCATTGCCGTAAATGCTTCATGTCCCGGCGTATCTATGAAGGTAATCTTTTTATCGTTATGGTTCACAACATACGCACCTATGTGCTGCGTGATACCGCCGCTCTCCGTCGCCGTAACATGACTCTTCCTGATGTAATCCAACAGTGACGTCTTTCCGTGATCGACATGACCCATGATAGTCACAACAGGGGGTCTTTCTCTGACATCGATATTTTCCTCTTCCTCTTTTTCCTTAATTTCGAATTCGTTGAGAAGTTTCGTTTTATAGCCATACTCATCGGCAATCATTTCAATAATGTCGTAATCGATTCGTTGGTTCAAAGTAGAAACAACGCCCAAGACAAGGCATTTTTTTATAATTTCTGAAGGTTTAACATCGAGAATTTCCGCCAACTCGGTAACGGGAATGGAAGAACTGACATGCAATATGTTACTTTCCTCTTCAATCTGAGCATGTTTTGTCTCTTTTTTATACTTTTTTCTTCTCTTCTCCCCCATTTCCAGCTTTTGCAATGTCTTTTTTACATTTTCCGCAACGACTTTCTCATCTATGTGAACTTCTCTTTTCTCTTTTTTCTTCTTTTTCTCGGAGAATTTTTTCTTCCTTTTATTTTCTCTTATGGGTTGTCCTTTCTTCGCATGCTCCGCATAATGTCTCTTTTTCTCAATTAGTTTCTTTTTTATCTCTTCCTTTTCTTTACTCAGTTTTTTCTTTACTTTATCGTAAACATCATCTTCCAAAACGCTCATATGGGTTTTTATCTCATACCCCATATCGTTAAGCATCTTAAGTAGCGCTTTGCTTGAGAGGTTCAGTTCTTTTGCTGGCTTCGTAAACTCTAATCTTTTTCAAATCCACCTCCTGAATTATTTTTTCTCATTTACTAATTCAAGAGCTATATTGTATATTTTCTCAGCCGTTTTCTTACCTACACCCGGAATTGTCGTTAGTTTTTCAATCCCTTGCGTCAAAATATCCTGTGCCGAATCAATTCTCGATTCAAGCAGTTTTTTCTGTAAAGTCGGTGAAAGTCCCGGCATATCGATTACAAGTATCTGGCTCTTTCTCAATTTTTCCGGGGTTTTCTTAAAATCGCTTTCACTTATTAACTCTATATCCATTCCGGTAAGCTGAATGGCGAGTCGCAAATTCTGTCCGTCTTTTCCTATAGCGAGTGCTATTTGACTGTCAGGAACTACAACAATAGCCTTGTTTTCTCTTTCATCTAATATGACATTCGATACCTTTGCGGGCTGCAGAGAACGAGTGGTAAATATCTTTCGATCACTGCTCCACTGAATTACATCAATCTTTTCTCTGTTCAATTCGTTCATAATCGCCTGAATCCTGGACCCTCTTACACCGATACAAGAACCAATGGGGTCTATCTTGTCATCTAGGGTCTGAACAGCAATTTTCGATCTCCTCCCCGGATCCCTTGCGATATTCTTTATGACAACGGTGCCTTCGAAGATTTCCGGCACTTCAAATTGGAAAAGTCTTTCGAGAAATTTCGGCGATGTTCTGGAAAGCATCACTTCAATCCCCCTCTTGCTTTTAATCACATCCATCATGAGAGCCCTCAAAGGTTGCCCCTGTCGATAGAATTCTCCTGGAATCTGGTCCGGTTTTAGAAGTATACCATCGGCTTTGTTGAGATTCAAAATAACCTTTTGTGATGTAATCTTTTGTATATTTCCCGTTATTATCTCACCTATTTTGGCTTTAAATTCTTTATGAGAACGTTCCTTCTCGGCTTCTCTCACCTTTTGGGCTATAACCTGTTTCATTACGAATATGGCATTTCTCCCGAAATCCCTTTTCAGATCGAGGGGAATCTGTATTTCGGAACCTATCCTTGCCTTTTCGTCATATTGTTTCGCCTCTCCCTTCGTGATTTCGATTACGGGATCTTCGACCTTTCTCACGACCTTTTTCAACTGATAAACCTCTATATCACCCGTATCTATACTGATCTTCACATCAAGATTATCTATTCTGCCGAATTTTCTCTTCGCTCCGGTTAATATGCTCTCTTTTAAAATATTAACCACATACTCTTTATTCAATCCTCTATTTCTTGCTATCTCTGTCACCCCTTCCAGAATCTCGAAATTCTTCACCTTTATGCCTCCTTACCTTTATTTCCTGATTCTCCCGGAGATGATACCTCCAGGATATAGTGTTCGTCAAAATTTTCATCGTCATCGATAAATTTTGAAAGCTTTCTCGTAATCATAACACAATCGTCTATCGTTACTCCCTTTTCTTTATCAACGAATATCTGTAGTTTCCTGTTGTTTTTCGCCCCTTTCAAAATAATCTTAACAACTTTGAACTTCTCTTCCGGGAAATCTTTGAAGATCTTTACAAGATACGATTTTGTTTCGCTTATTATCATATCTTTGTTCATCAAATATCCCCTCTTTGTAAAATTTTCTTTATTTTAACTACAATATTTTCCTTTTTCTCTTCTATAATTTCACCTGTTTTTCTTATCTTTATCTCGAATATCCCCTCTCTTGCCTTTCTCCCGATTCTGACCTGAACGGGTATCCCGATGAGATCGGCATCTTTGAACTTCCCACCGGCTCTCATGTCTCTGTCATCTATGAGAACATCGATTCGTTCACCTAACAAATTTTTATAAACCTCTTCCGCCTCTTTCATTATCATTTCGTCGCCACTGTTTAGCGGCATAACAATAACTTCAAACGGGGCTATTATCTTCGGTAAAACGATACCGTTTTCGTCACTAAAAACCTCTACACATGTCTGTAAAAGTC
>JAACEC010000184.1 GCA_011682715.1 Pseudomonadota bacterium | reverse complement strand
ACATATACTTCACCTTTCGGAACCCTGAATTTAAGCGGGTTTGGCATATCAAGTCTCACTTTACCCTTTTTAGGCATCTTCTTAATAGCTTGTCTTATCAAATTTATACTAATTTCGAACTCTTCCCTTCTCTGAATCGCCCTGGCGAGTCCGTCACCGTCGTTTTGTATCGGAATATCGAAATCCAGATACTCATATGCTGCATAAGGTACCGCTTTTCTCGTATCGTATTTTATCCCCGTGGCCCTCAGGTTTGGTCCTGTTATACCGTATTTTATAGCATCTTCCTGCGTAATGGGAGCTAATCCTTTCAACCTTTGAACAATAACCGGGTTGTTGTATATCAATCTATCGAACTCGGGAAGTCTTTTCTCGATATAATTGACTGTTTCTTTCAATTTCTCAAGCCATCCTTCGGGAAGATCTCTTCTAACCCCGCCCGGGATTATATACATATGATAAACTCTGGCACCTGTTAGCCATTCAAATAGGTCGATGAAATAATCTCTATCGGCAATAGTCCAGTTCGAAGCGGTATATAGACCGGTTGAGCCCCCAATACCACTGAATCCCAACAAAAATGCATTGATTCTTGCCATTTCAAGAACGATTGTTCTTATATATTTCGCTCTTTCCGGGATCTCGATACCCATTAGTTTCTCAATAGATCTCGAATAAACAAGTTCGTTTATATCCGGCTCTGGAACACATATTCTCGGTATAAGAGAAATGTTTTGCATCCAGAGTCGGTTTTCTACAAGTTTTTCGAATCCTCTGTGCAATTGTCCGGGATCAGGATCTACTCTTTTTATTGTATGACCTTCAACTGTAATTATATAAGAAAAGTTACCATTCATCCCCGGATGATTAGGTCCGAAAAATAGCTCATATTTTTTATAACGATCTTCTTCTCCTAAAAATGTTAATAGTTCATTCATTTGTCCCTCTCTTCTTTGAATTTCCCATATACTTTATTGGAATATGCGAGAGAATCAAAATCTTTTCTCATTGGAGGTAGATCAAGCCAATTATGTAAAAAGAGAGGTCTTAGGTCATTATTTCCGATAAATTGAATTCCAAAAAATTCATGAACATCCCTCTCGTACATTTTAGCCACATCCCACAAATTCAAAACAGATTGGATTTTAGGATTATCCCTATCAATCCTCGCCTTTACGAGTATTTGCTGATAGTCTGAATATGAAAAGAGATTATATACAACTTCAAATTGTCTCTCCTCTATCCAATCAACAGCTGTTAGTATTGCAAGCTCTTTGAAATCGATATTTTGCAAAAAGGCAAGTACTGCAATATTCTGTTCCTTGTCTATGGTCACGGATAATTGATGCTCATCAATCACCTTTGTTGTTACATTGGGGAAAGATTCTTCTATCTTTTCGATTATTTCTTTCTGTGTCATCATTTCACCCCACTGTCAAATACCGGTTTTGTTCTGTTGAGAACGGCATCCTGATTTTTCTTATACCAATCGTAATTTTCTTTGTATTTTTTATATCCCACTGCTGTTCCCTGCTCAATCCCTTTCATAATAGTATTAAAACCGTTTATTATGGCTTCAGGTCTCGGCATACACCCCTCTATAGAGAGATCTATCGGAAGATACAATGCCAATCTGTTTATGACAGTGTACGAATCATAATAAATACCACCGTTTAAAGGACATGAACCGAATGCAATTAACCATTTAGGTTCCTGCATCTGTTCGTATGTATAAATTACTCGTTTCAGTGATTTAATGGACAAATACCCGGTAATCAAAAGCAGATCAGCCTGCCTTGGAGTCGCCATAGGTCCTATTCCAAAACGTTCCATGTCCCAACGTGATGTCATTGTCGGAGGGAGTTCTATTGCTCCGCAACCCGTACAGTAGTGAAGCATCCACATGGATTTTTTTCTGAAATAATTCAGAATTCGCTCCCATCCGTTATCTCTTAAATCTTTTCTTGAAGTTACTAACAACTAACATATCTACACCTCTTATAAAATCACAATTAAAAGTTGTGCGAGTGAAAGTGCCATGGGCCATTTCCAGAACCATTTCACGGCATTCTCAAATTTAAACCTTGGCGATACAGCATTAATAGAAAGCGAAACGAGGTATAAAACAAACATCTTGAGGAAGAAAATCCAGACATTGGATGACCCGCCCAGGAATAAATTTGTTATAATCGCCGTTTCGAGGAAAATTTGAGCTGCGTGTTGAAGGTATCCGAGCCCCATCATTTTACCACTGAGTTCCACCATCGGTCCCGATGCAATTTCCGAAGGAGCAATCATGGCATCGAAAGGTTTTTCTCCGAGCATCCCCTGGAGAGCCATCTCTGCGGCAATAAAACCTATGGGATACCTGATCATATTCCAATGCAAAAACCCACCTGCCTGATTAACCACCATTACCGATAATAAAGAACTCTTATTTATGAAAATCAACGAAATGACAACGATTGCGAACGGAATTTCATAGCCCAACATAAGTGTAAGGGCTCTCGCTATACCGATCGTCGCATTTGGGTTCCCCGAAGCGGATACACCCATTGCCATTCCAAGATATCCTATAGTCATGAAGTATAGCATAATAATGATGTTACCGTTCATTGCGTCAAACAGATGATACGGTCCTATGGGAAGAAAAGCTATGGTTGCCAATATTCCCGTAAGCCCCATTATAATACCAAAGTCCATTACCCAATGATGTGAAATCGATTTTTTAGAAAACAGTTTGATCACATCAATGTAAGCCTGCCAGAAAGGAGGTCCGTATCTTCTGTGTATTCTCGCGGAATACTTCCTACCGAGCCCTATAAACAACAGTCCTACAATAATGCTCGTAAGTGCGAATGCTATATATTTAATCACTATCATAGTAACCACCCCACTATAATTATTGTTACAAT
>JAACEC010000183.1 GCA_011682715.1 Pseudomonadota bacterium | reverse complement strand
TTTATCGGATTGAATGGCGACGGGTAGGGAACAAACTCACTTATCTCAAGGTTTTTATTCGTCCCTTCTCCTGAAAACTTTTTTGCTTTTTTATCAATTGCAGAAAAATATAGATTATATACATAAAGATTATTACTTATATAGTAAAGCTTATCCTTATATCGTATAAATCTGTTCGCAGGCTCCAAGTTTCTTGCCTTTGTTGCGTAATTTATAATTTCGTATTCATAACCTGCATAACTATTCCACTCGTTATTGAAATCATACATAGGATACATGATGAACATCATATTTTCTCCCCGGTGTGGATTATCGGCCGTTATATAGAATATTCCAAATGAGTCTCTACTCATTGCCCTGACCGAGTCCACTGCATACGGTAAAGCAAGATTAAACGAATCATCAGATACGTACCCTATTACCGATTTATTGTATCTCTTTATATTAAATCTATTACTTACTGTATCGCGAAAAACAATATATATGTTTTGACTATCATCCAGTGTAAAAGATCTCTTTGCATCGGGGAATCGATTGATACTTGTCAAATTGAGATATTTATTAAAAATATCTATTCTTAGAGTATCACCGGGGGCAGACATCCCTATATAGATATTCCCTGTAGAATCCAGATCAATCCCGCACAATTGCCCTTCTCCTATGCTATCGACAATAAATTCTTTGACTCCTGTCGCAAAATTAATCTTTAAGGCAACAGTATCATTTACTCTGCCTTCATTGCTGCTATTGAAATAAAGCGAGTAGATGTTTTCATCATCATCGACCTTGATTCCACTGAGAATATCGTTTTCAGGCAGAGTGTCTACAATATTCCCATCAAGATCATATTTATAGACTCCTGCAGGTAAAATATCATATCTTTCTTCTTTTCTATTGTTCTTTACCGTGTCAAGCGGATTTAACACATATATAAAATCGTTCTTGACCGTGAAAAAATTGTATTGCCCGTTAATCATATCATACCAGCCTCTACCTTCAAATCCATATAGAGTATCAAGTCTTGAATTTCCCAACATATCTTCAGTCTTTATCGTAAACATATATGGTCCATGTATGCCAACGACGGGATCTGCTGCCGAAAACGCATAATCGTATTTAACACTATCCTCCGAGGAGAGAGCAAATGTATCCGCCACAACGGAGTCATATGGAGTTCTATGGAAGTATATGACAGACTCAATGCTGTCTTTATCCGAAACACAATATCTGAAATAAAAACTATCCGTTTCCCCTCCTGTCGCTTCATCGCTGTACCAATTCTTATTTAGCACTATTTTATTAAATGGGAAATAGATATTCACAGAAGGCGG
Source organism: Pseudomonadota bacterium (assembly GCA_011682715.1). Classification (GTDB taxonomy): domain Bacteria; phylum Hydrothermota; class 32-111; order QNBC01; family QNBC01; genus QNBC01. Next base: position 1,695 of record JAACEC010000183.1, on the reverse strand, counting down.
TGTATTATCCAAATAGAAAAACACCCTTGATGTATCGGAGACATTGCCGACTCTATCCTTCCCGAAATAATACAATGTATAAACGGAATCTTCTCCCGTTAAACTTATCGAATCACCTGTATACGGTAAGTAGATACCGTCAAATGAATAGAAAACAGAATCGGGTCCTGATAAATTATCCGTTTCCTCAAAGGATATTTTGCTCTCCGATGAAACAAAAACCGTATCATTGCTCATAAAATGAGGTCCTGATACGGTAAATGTCACTTCAGGCGCACTATTATCCTGATAAAACGAGTCGATTAATGTGCTGTCATTTCCCATTCTATCCTTTGCCATAACCGAGATGTAATGTTTTCCCTCTGTAAATTCGCTGCATGTTATGGAATCATGGTAAGGGTAATAGTTTCCATTATTTATTTTATAAATTATAGAATCGATTCCGGAATAACCGTCCGCACAATTTATAAATATGGCAGAGTGTGGGGATGTGAAAACAGAATCGAATAGAGCGGCACGGACATAACTTATATCAATATCGGGAGGAGTATTGTCCACGCAGTAATTCAAATTCATCATGTCATTATTTCCCACATTATCCTCCGATGAAATAAGTAAATTGAGAAAACCATCTGCAAATGCCGAAAAATCCATTTCGAACGTATCGGGTAAATAGATCGTATAAAAATTATTTATTTTACAACTGTTTTCGTATATTCCCGATGAAGTGTCTTTGAATATCAATCTTAGCCTCGTGGAATCTTTAACAAAAATAGTAGAATCGATCTGAATCTGTTTTCCCGTTAATGTATCGGAAATTACAGGTGGTACATTATCAATGTTCAATATCGATGTATCTGTCCTTTGATTACCTAATAAATCGGAAGTTTTAACGATAAAATAATTCACCCCTGCCGTAACTCCTGACATTGAAATGTTCCCTGTATATGGGGAAAAGATGCCATTATTTATAGCCCACATAATACTGTCCGTTCCGGAATAATCATCCCGGCAGGATATTCCTATCTCATCATCCCCCGAAAGATACAATGTATCACCTTTTTCAATGTATCTTCCAACGGGAATCAACGAATCATCGGGGGCACTGTCATCAAGGCAAAGATAAATTGTATCATAAGATATATTTTCAACACGATCCCTTGAGCGGAGTTCGATACGATAATATCCGTCTGAAAAAGAGGAAAGATTAATATCAAAGGAATCGGGAATATCCGACCATCCGAGGTTATTAATCTTAAAACCGCTACTTAGAACTCCGCTCAAAGAATCGGAGAAGAGAGATACAAGAAATGATGAGTTTTGTAGGAAATGTATCGAATCGGTATCAAAATGATTGCCGACAATTTCACTGTTTATTACAGGTGATGTTTTATCCAGTATGTAATTTGCCGAATCCTCGAATACATTACCCATAAGGTCAGTGATTTTCATATCTATTTTATGAGCCCCTTCTGCATAGTCGCCGATAGAAAAAGGCTCCGTATAATCTATATAATTCCCGCCATCAATTTTGTACATCATCGAATCTATGCCTGCCGCACTATCTATGATGGTTATTTCTAATAGTGTTGAATCTGATATATACCCGTTATACTCAGGGCCGATCGTACAAAATTTCGCATTCAATTTATCGTCAACTACATTGATGTCAAAACTCTTTTGCGTTTTGTTTCC
>JAACEC010000046.1 GCA_011682715.1 Pseudomonadota bacterium | reverse complement strand
TGTGATTTGATTTATGTCGTAGGTCTTAACGGGAAACAACGCATTGAGGAAAGTGATTATCCCGGCACTAAAATAGTGAATATTACCCTGAGTGAAAATTACAAATCTATAATACCGCCATCATTGAATTTTTCTCCGGAATTAATAAAAGAGAGGATAGAGAAAGGATATAGAGACGGTAAAAAGATATTAAAGAGAAAATAAAATGATTGGGAATGGTCCAATTATTAATATGAAACTGACTGAATTTGAGATAATGAAGTAAAGTTTGACCTTAAAATTTCTTTAAACAATGCAGAAAAGTATAAATTTAAAGCTGGCATAAATTTTTAAAACTTATTGAAAATTTGCATTTATTATGATATATTATATTTATGAATTCTAGAAAAGTCATTTTTGTCGTTTTATTGCTTCCTTCGCTATTATTTGCACACATGAGAATCGGTCTCGCTCTCGGTGGTGGGAGTGCCCGCGGGCTCGCCCATATCGGTGTTCTTAAAGCTCTTGAGGAGAACCACATTCCCGTTGATGTCGTGGGAGGAACAAGCATGGGGGCAATTGTGGGAGCACTGTGGGCATCCGGTTACAGTGCTACGGAGATTGAGAGCATTTTTGTAAACACTGATGTTCAAAACTTGTTTCTCAATATCCCTATAATTGAAAAACGCCCCATATATTACGATATCAACTCATATCCAACCTTTGTAAATCTCGAGATAAAGAACGGAAAATTCCAGCTCCCACAGTCTATTGTCGATGACAGAATAATAAATTTCGAAATATTCAGATTTTTATCTCAAGCAAATCTTGCTGTTAAGGGAGATTTTAGAAAGTTGTGGAAGCCGTATCTATGTACGGCATCCGATATTAATTCCAGTAAATCGTTAATTTTTACCCATGGTAATTTGCCGGAAGCAGTTCGAGCCAGTATGGCGATTCCGGTTGTATTCAAACCTGTCAAGCTTGGTGATAGTATTCTGTTCGATGGCGGGTTGTATAATAACATCCCCGCAAGGGCGGTAAAGGACACATTTCATGCAGATTATGTAATTTCGGTTGATGTGTCGAGTGATAAAGAAAATCTGAAATCTGGAGATATGAACCTATTCAATATCGGTTTTTCACTTGTGGATCTTCTGACAAAAAGTGCGAATCCCGACTCATTAAAAAAAATGGGTTGTTACATAAAACCTGATGTGGGGAAATTTAAAGGGTCGGAATTTAACAAGGTAAAACAGCTCATAGATTTGGGTTATAAAGCTGCTATGAAAGCAATGCCCGAATTAAAGAGGGAAATCAAACGAAGGGAAAACTATCCTGCCGGTAGGAGGGGGCTAAAAAAATTCGAAGATTTTGATAGTTGTAAGTTGGACGATATTGAGGTAAGTGCGAGTAACAAATTCCAGTTTATCATTATCGATAATATTCTCAATATGCATAAAGGAGAGAAGTTCTCTTTCGATAAGTTGGAGAAAGGGGTTTTCAAGCTTTACTCCATTGGGATGTTCAATCGTATTACCCCTATGATAAAGGAAAGTGATTCGTGTGGAATAAATTTAAAGGTTAAAGTCAAGACCACAGAAAGCAACAAGTTAGGAATAGGGGGATTTTATGATTCTAACGGTGGGGTTAACCTATTCGGGAGATTCCAGAAAACAAACCTTTTGGACAAGGGCGGTCAACTAAATCTCTTTGGTTTTGCCGGAAATTACCTGAAAGGAGTTTCGGTTAATCTGATCTTCCCCAGCCTCTTCTTCACAAGCTATATCTCTTCATTTTATATCAATTATTTTGTCTACAAACTAAACAATGTATGGAATAATTACTATTTTTATAGAGAATTTTTAAATGCTGATTTCTTGGTTGGGTATAATATAAATGACAATTCAATAATTTCATTCGTTTTGGGAAGCAAGTATAAAGATTACCTTGATGAAGACATTTTTAAGTCGTATGCAGGTCTATACTATGTGTCAAACTCTATTAACAAATTTGCATTTAACGACAACGGGGGAAGGGTTAATCTCTATTTTGGTATAAACTTCCCCAATCAAACCGGAACTCCGTATGAGATAAAATCAATGAGGGTAGGTAATGCATATGGAAAATTTCTGTTCGACGGATTGAAATCGATTAAGATATCGGATAAATTTAATGCGAGGCTTATTTCACAAGCAGGAGTGATTACACTTCTCTATCCGAATCAGATTCTTTTGCCAACTATTTATATTGATTACCCTTATGTGATTCCGTCTCATTCGTATAAATTTATGTATGACAGGAGCTTCACAAGCAAATATACGGGTTCAGCAGGAATTGCTTTTCGTTACTATATAAATTCGATAATCTATTTGCAGAGCAAGAATAAATTGTCATTTTTGAATGAGAGTTTCAGTTCATTCAATCCTTCGTATATTTATAGTACGGATCTAAATTGCGGTTTTAAAAATGTTTTCGGGGAATTTCAGGCTGGCCTTGAATATCTCTATGTTACAAACAATCCTAACGGAACACATAAATTTACATTTTTTATAAGCATGGGCAATACCGCTGAGTCCATTGATATAATGAAACGATTTTAATGGAACGATAAAATAGAAAAGCCGGTCTTTTGACCGGCTTTTCTATTATCTTTTGACATATTTCAATAGAGGTGGAATAAGCGAAATTGTCATTATAAAGGCAAGAGCCACACCTATAACAACAACAGCTCCGAAGGTAGGATAGCCTTTGTATTTTGCAAGAAGAAGGGAACCGAATGCCGCTATTGTTGTGAGAGATGTGTATAAAATTGCTCTGCCCACATGTGTGAAAACATATTTCACAGAAGGTTCTTTTTTGTATCTATGTATGATATGAACCGCATCGTCTACTCCTATACCAATGATAAGCGGAAGAGCAAGAACGTTTATAAAATTAAGTTGCACACGCAAGATTCCCATTATTGTCAATGTAAAGAGTGTTGCAAATGTCACAGGTAGCATTGCAATAAATGTCGTTTTTATATCCTTAAAATCCAATAGTAAAATTATAAAGATGGTTATAAATACGAGAATTAAGGCATTTCCCGACTGCTTTTTCCCTTCGTTCCAGAGTATGCTCATTAAAACGACCATTCCTGTTGCAGGTTTAATCTTGTTTATTCTGTCGATTACTTTGGTGCCCTTCACTTGATTCCATAGATTTCTATCGGTATAAATGCTGAGGAGAAAGAGATGTCCATCCTTAGAAACATATCGATTTTTGATTGAAGATGGTATCATATCGAGGGTTATAATCCGTGGAGTCGAGGATTTAAGAAGTGCAGGTTTAATAGTTGAGTAGAAAACTTTATTCATCCTATTCAACACCTCGGGTGAAGCATTATTAATAGTAGTGTAAAGGGAGTCAAATATTCCTGAACTAATTAGCGAATTACTTGCTGTATAGACTCTATCGAGTCCGCCGAGATAGGCAGTACTTTTTAATTCTGTAATGTTGTCTCTCAATCTTTTTAACTGTTTGAGCAATAATTTCTTATTTATACTACTTCGTCTCTCGTAAAGAACCTTTTTATTTATTTTTTTAAGATATGGTATGTTGTCTTTTTGATGCTCAATAGAAGGCATATACAGATTAATACAGTCAACAAAACCAATGCCGGGTAATTTCTTGACTTTATTATAAATGTCATATGATTCAGTCACACTACTTGCCGTTGTCATCATATAATCGGCTGACATACCGAATCGTTTGTTAATCACATTCATTGTTTTTACGGAAGCCAGCCCATTTCTTTCGAGTTTGAGGGGATTTGCCACTATGGGTATTTTATGTATGAAATAAGGTGTTATAATAAGCATTATGATTATAAGAATTATGACAAGATACAGCTTGTGGCTCATCCATTCACTAAAAACTCCCAACTTAGGAAGGTTTACGTTTTTACCTTCTATTTTTTTACCGAACAATCTGATTAAAGAGGGTAAAATAAGAATATTTGCGAGAACAGTCATTATGACGCCCATAGCGATTACTTGTCCGAGCTCTCTTAGAATTTGGAAAGATGTGAAATTCAATGCAAAAAATGCTGCCGCTGTCGTTAAAGCTCCGGCAACAATACCCCTGCCTACTCTATTCAAAGCAAATTCTATTCCTCCCTTTTCTGTGGATGCTTGAAATATATGAATAGAATAGTCTATGCCAAGACCGATAAGAATTACTGCTACGAATGCCGTAATCATGTTGAGCCTGCCTACGAACAGTCTTGTAAAGCCGAGAGTCCATATAATGCCGAAAATCAGTGTTATTCCTGCCAGTATTGATGCCTGCCATATCCGGAAAGCTATAAGAAAGAGGAGGAAAACAAGAACAAGAGATACGATTGTTGTAACTGTTGAATCTCTCATCCCCGTTTCATATTCATCGGCACCAATGGAATACATCCCCGTATCACTAATTTTTGTGTTTTTATGCTTGTTTTGAATTGACCCTATTGTTTTTCTTAATTTTTTTACTCCTTTAACCAGAGCATCCATTTGACTCATTGTTACGGAAGGGTTAATCATCATTAAAATCATCCTGTTATCCAAGGATTTCATGTATAGAGGTCCCGTTATCTGCTCCAAAGTACCTGTTTTTAACAATGAATCATTGCCCCCTTTTAGATATCGTTTCATCCCTCTCAGCAAATCGTCAAATGTAGAAACAGCTCCGGTCACTTCAAACTCCTGGGATTCGATATTAGATTCATTATCGACATAGTTTCCCTCAAGCATGTTATTTGTATTTAGTAGGAACGAATCCAGATTAACCGATGACAATACGGAGTAAGAGCGTTTCAACATCGTTGTATCAAGCAACATAAGTCCATGATGCACAAAGAAATCTGTGGGATATTCGAGTGTAATGTTTCCGACGAAATCAGTTTGTTTTATAAGCGAGTCTCTCACTTCTTTTGCAATTGTTTGTAACGATTCGGGATTCGGATTTTCAATGACAACCATTACCCCTCCGTCATTCCCGAAATTGTTATATATCTTTTCAAATTCAATTGCAGCGGGTTGATTTTTAGGTACAAAGCCGTAATAAGTCAGCTCCAATTTAAGCCCGCTTGCCAAATAAGCCATTAATATTGTAAAGAGTATGGAAGTTATAAATATAATTTTTGGATGTTTTACAGACTGAGTTGTTACCCAATTAAAAAATTTATTCAAAATAACCTCCTCTTAGAAATTGACTTTAATGCGGAATTGCCAACCTATGGGGAAATTCGTATATTCGGTACCACCGTTTGAAGGATCATCTTTACCGTATGGGATAAAAGGAGTCAAAACGATTGTTGAATTATCGTTTGGATTTATGTTGACTCCCGGTAAAATTAATCCTGTTTTATCAATGGGATTGACAAGAGTTGTCAAATTGAATTTCACATATTCGTTATTGTACGATTTTTCAACATTAAAAATCAATTCATGCTTTCCCAAAGATAACTCATAACCGGATAGAAAATCCAACCAATCGGCAATATTGTAGTTACTCTCTGCTCCATAACCATTGTAGAGATATTCAAAATTAAGCAAGAAGGAATTATCCGTACCTGTATATCCGCATCCGATTACAGCTACGGGAGCCTTTTTATTAAGATTAAATAGTCCTTCCCCATAGATATTGAAATTAAATATATTAGTAGAGAAATCTGCAAGAATCGATTTGTAACGGTCATTAACGGGATTCAAAGTGAGTGAATCCAGGTGTGTTTGAATATAATAAGCAAAACCGGTAGAAAAATCTAACAGTGGGAAATATCCCTTGATTTTTCCTGCAAAAGAGGTTGAATCGATTATTGCCCCAGGAAGCATGACTGTTTCCAGAGAAAGATCAAAAGGAAAGTTGATTTTCAATTTTACCGAATTCACCCCGTCAAGTTCTTCATTCATATCCATTATTGTTTTATATTGAAACAGATTCGTAGGATTGTAGGCATATCCGGTGCCCCACCCCATTTGTTGTTTCCCAAGGGAGATATAAAATATATTCCATTTTAACCCGACATATCCGTTTCTAAGAAATGGCTCGGAAGTTAGAGTGTATGGAATTGAAAAACCAGGGACATGAAAGACGGGAGGGATATAGTTTACGAGGTCATATCTTGTTTTTCCATCATAGTTCATGTAACCGAAATTCGCTTTTATAAAAGACTTACTGTAATTTTCGGATATATTAATATTCAATTTTTCATAACAGGTATAGGGAAAATTATTTTCTGTTTTCCAATTCAAACCGCTATATTCGATATATCCCCCAATGTTAAAAACCATAATTAAAGCAAACAGATAGTTCATATTAGTTCTCCTGCAAATTTGAAGGATTAAAAGTGCCCGGTTCAATCTTTATATTGTAATTTATTGTGTCAATCTCAAATGAAGATTTTGAACCTGTTTCATTATCGAGTATGATTGTCTTCATAGGAGTTGCAATATCGTCAACAATTTTTATATTTTGTTGTAATAGTGTTTTGTAAGGGGAGTTATTGCCATTTTTATAGAAGTCTATTTTCAAAGGAATGAATGTTTCTTTGTCGATTTTTAATGTCAATTTGTCGTAGGATAAATTACTGTTACTTTTTGGAATCAACTTGAGATAATAGTAATTTTTATCCTCTTTTAAATCAGATGGAAGGAATTTTTCTTTGAGATTATAAAACTCCATATCTTCATAAGTGAAGTCGGATCCCATCATTTTTTGTTTTTTCGCCCTTGAAGTTAATCTTCTTACCCTTCCGGTTTCGGGAAAGTATACCCAGATGTTGTTTCCTACAAGAAGAAATTTTATCCCATTTACGATTTTTGGGGAAATAAAATTCATTAACTGCTTTTTTCCATTGTCTTTAGAATAGTATTTCAGTTTGAATGTTGCTTATGACCGGTAGATGTAATTATGGTCTCTTCCATTATTCCCTCGGATTGGGGTAAAGTGGACGCACTGTCAATTTTTGTCAATAGCTCCATAGGACTAATAGCGATAATAGCTGCAAGTAACAGTTCTATCATATTTCCTCCTTAGCTTTAATGGTTTCAATAATATTATTAATGACTAATTCAAGATGCTTCTTCAAATCGAAATCTTTTGTGATGGACCAAACGAGAAATATTCCTTCAATGGATGAAATGATTTGGTATGCAAAATCTCTCGAATTGATTTTTTCTTTGAATTCTCCTTCATTTTTGCCTTCATCAATTATTGCTTCAAGAAACTTTTCGTAATCTATGTATAAATTTTTAAATTTATCCAGGAGGTGTTTGTTTTCAATAATCCCCTGAAATACCAAAGGATAGATACCGAAAAAATCGTTTTCTCCAATAAGTCCCTTAATTCTCTCGAAATATCCGTAGGAAAACTTGACAAGAAGTTTCATCTTCTTGACAGCCGAAATATTTTTATCTTTTAATTCTTCGGGTATTACAATGGCACCGAAAACTTCATGATTCAACAATTCACGGAAAAGAGATTCTTTGCTCGGGAAGTAATGATAAAATCCACCCTTTGATAAATGGCATGTATCGAGGATCATATTCAGTGAAACGTTTGAATAACCGTGTTTCAGAAACAGCTTGGCACTTTCGAGGATGATTCTTTCCTTAGTGGTCAAATAAACCTCCTACAAACCGACCGGTTTGTATAATCTTTATATAACATTAAAATATTTGTGTCAAGAGGAGGTGTTATCT